>DUNA01000077.1 GCA_012839605.1 Bacteroidales bacterium | reverse complement strand
CGGGTGTTCCAGTGCTTGGTAGACACTGAAACCACTGGATCCGCCCACGGTATGGTACGTAGGATAGGTGTTTTTATAGACTAGTAATTGTTCCAAGGTCCGGACACCTATCCTACGTACCATACCGTGGGCGGATCCAGTGGTTTCAGTGTCTACCAAGCACTGGAACACCCGGAGAACAAACCGGTCATAGACATCTCGGACACTTTGGAGCTCAAGCGTATAGAAGAAACAGACGCATATGTGATTTTTGGTGCCGGAGTGACTGTAGAAGCATTCCGGGAAACGCTTGTACGCCATTACCCCGGTGCACAGGAATACCTGCTTTCTTTTGGCTCGTTACCTGTCAGAAACAGGGCATCCCTGGCGGGCAATCTGGCTAACGCTTCTTCTGTAGGAGATATCATGCCTTTGCTGCTAGCCCTGGAGGCAGAGCTGGAGCTTGTGAGCCTTGGGAGCAACCGCAAGGTACCCGCTGCCGATTTCAACAGCGGCTACCATACCCACATCCTGGACCAAGACGAATTGATTTCTGCCGTACGTATACCTCGGCCCTCGGCAACTCGAAAACTGTTTGCGCACAAGCAGGCAAAAAGGAGCAATATGGACGTCTCTACCCTTACCTGCTGCATGGCGTTTGATGTCATAGACAATACCCTACACCGTGTTACCACAGGCTTTGGAGGTATGGCACCCACCCCGGTCCGCTCGGCCCGTTTGGAAGCCTTCTTGGAGGGCAGATCGTTTGCAGAAGACACGTTCCGTCAAGCAGCGGATCTGGTGCCGGAACTGTTTTCCACCATCAGCGATGTAAGGGGCAGCGCCGATTACAGAAAACACTTAGTATCCCATTTGTTTAGTAGGTGTTTTTGGGAAACACACAAAAACTACCGCCATGCATAACCACACACCAAAAAAAGACTCTATCCTCTATGGATATGTATATGGTAGTCCCGTAGCAAGCGGTTCTGTTTGTTCGGTCGATTGTACAGAAGCCTTGCAGAGCAAAGGAATACATGCCATAATCCCTTGCAAAAACACCGTTACTTATGCAGGAGAGCCCGTGTTGTTGCTAGCAGCCGACAGCCGATCCTGCGCCCAAGCGGCTATGAAAAAAATAAAGGTTCGTATCAAACAGACAACACCTGTCCTGGATCCGGAAGAAGCATTCCGGCAACAGCAATTTCATGCGGAACCTGTATTTATAGAGAAAGGCGATGTAGAAGAAGGGTTTTCACAAGCTTACCGTATTGTGGAAGGTACCATCACGATGGGCGGACAAAAGCATTTTAGTCCTACTACACAAAGCATTACGGCTGTTCCTGCCGCCGATGGCAACATCTCTTTTGCAGGCAGCGGCTTTGATGGGATGGAGCCTTTGAAAAGCCGAGTTGCCACCTGGAGCGCCTTGCTGGCTGCAGAGTGCAAACGCCCCGTGTGCTTAAGCCTGGATATGCGGGAGATTATGGTGTTGCTGGGAAAACGACATCCTGTCAAGGTGCATTACAAAGCCGGCTTCACAAAAGAAGGTATTTTGCAGGCATACAACACCCGCTTTCTGTTTGATGGCGGTTCTTATTCTGAAAGGGCTGCTGCTGTTTTGCAAAAATGTGGGCAGTATTTGGAAAATATATACAACATACCCCATGTGTCCGCCCAACTATACGTTTGCAAAACGAACAAACCGCCCAATACAGTACACTCCGATTGCGGTGCGGCACAAGCCGTTGCGGCCATAGAACACGTGATGGACGAAATAGCCTGTGTATTAGGCTTTGACTCGGCAGAAGTACGAGAAAAAAACATGCAAAGCACATGGAAACCGGTGTTTGAAAAAGGGCTTCGTGAATTTGCCTACACACAGAAAAAAGAACAAGTAGCATTGTTCAATAAAGAAAACCGATACAAAAAACGAGGACTGGCTCTGCTGGCTGTGGCACGCATAGGCTTGTCGTTTACAGAAGTGGAAATAGACTTACACACCGGTGCTCATGATGTAATCCATACAGAAATACTTCACAAAAAACCGGTTGCTTCCGCTTTTTTTGTTGAAAAATCAATAGAAGATGCGTTTGTACAGGGCATGGGTTGGATGACTATGGAAGAAGTGTTGTACGATAATGCAGGAGTCCTACTGACAGCCGGAGCTGATACGTACAAAGTACCGGGGATTTACAACATCCCTCAAAACTTCAGAGTCCGGTTTTTTACTAACAGATTATACAAAGAAGATATACAGAACCGGGAAGACCAAAAAGAGCCCTTGATCATATACAGTCTGTCTGTATGGCTTGCCCTACAACATGCCTTGCGTTCTGTTGACAGGAAACAAAAAGTATTGGAAACGCCCGTTACAAAAGAACGTGTGGTACAATGTGCCTTTAAAGAAAGAACAGAGCTACCCCACTAACGCTTATGACGGCTCCCAGTAGCTGTTCCCAAGTTACTTTGCGTTTTAGTATAAGATACTCAGGAAGTAAAATCAAAATGGGAACCGTTGCCATAATGGTAGATGCTACGGCTGTATTGGCATGTTGAACGGCCATCAAAGACAGCGTAACCCCTAGAAAAGGACCAAATACAGAGCCGGTGACTACGCTGCCCAATGCTTTTTTGTCTTTAAACGATTTGATAAATTGGGGCATACCGCCTTTGACCAAAACAATCAATCCAAACAAAAGCGCCCCAACAATAGTACGTATTTGAGTGGCTGCTAGCGGAATATACAAAGAGTGAATGGGTGTGTGTACCTTTTCGTAAGCCAACATTCCCTGTTTGCTCAACACAATCCCCACTCCTTGCCCAAGTGCTCCAATCAATGCGTAGAGTACGCCTTTCATGGGGAGCTGTATGCGCAGTCTGTGATTTGTAGATCCGTTTTGCTTTTTCATAATTGACAGGGCAATACCTGTTAACGTAAGTACCATACCCAGCAAAGCAATCCAGGTCATTCTTTCTCTCAGCAAAAAGAATCCGAACACGGCGGCAAAAGGCGGAGCCAATGTCATAATCAATTGTGAAAAACGCGCTTGGATAAGCGTATAGGAGGCAAAGAGAAAGTAATCGCCTATGACAAAGCCTACCAAACCGGACAAAGACATCCATATCCAAGTAGCTCTATCTGCTCCTACGGGGAAAAAACTACCGTTTACAAAAAACAGAGTCAAACCAAGCATTACGAAAGCACAAAGCAAACGAATGAGGTTTAAATTGACAGATCCCAATCTCTTTCCGGCGTGTTCAAAAAAGAGTGCACTCAGCGTCCAAAAGAGTGCGACACCTATGGCAATAGTTTCTCCTCTCATGTCACAACAACAACAAACTAAGAGCCATAACAGCCATACCCGCTATAAATCCTACAATGGAGAGATGGTGCTTGCCAAAACGCTCGGCACCGGGCAACAGCTCATCAATAGAAATAAAGACCATGATACCGGACACGGCTGCCATGACCATACCTTCCAACTTTGGGGTCCAAAACGGAAACAATACAAACATGGCAACCAAGGCCCCTAAAGGCTCAGCCAAACCGGACATAAATGAAAACCAAAAGGCTTTTTTCCTGCTTCCTGTCGCATGGTAAATAGGAACAGACACGGCAATCCCCTCCGGAATGTTATGAATGGCAATAGCCAATGCTATGGGAATCCCTACGTCCAGGCTTTTTAAACCGGCCATAAAAGCGGCAATCCCTTCAGGAAAGTTATGGATGGTAATACTCAAAGCTATCATGATTCCCATTCTCTTGAGTCTCTTTCTTTCTTGCATGTCTTCCGACAGATGCACTTCGTGAGGGTTCTCTTCCTTCGGAATCAAGAAGTCTATAATGGCTATAAAAGCAATTCCTCCAAAAAAAGACAGTACCAACTGCCAATCAGTTAATGCTTTACCTGCTTCCGGCATCAATTCCATAAACGATATGTAAATCATGACACCGGCTGAAAAGCCCAAAGATGCAGACAGAAAACTGGTGTTGGTTTTCTTTGTCAACAGAGCAGCCAGTGATCCAATACCGGTAGACAATCCCGCAAAAAGCGTAAGAGAAAAGGCTAAAAGAATTTGCGAAGCTTCGAATTCCATGATGACGTGTTTAGCGTTCAAAAATAACACAATTCTTGTACTTTTTATTTTCCAAAGGAAATTATTACTTTTGTCAAATATTTATACAGCGAATTATTTACACAAATCTTTTTCACATGAAATATGTAGTTATTGGTGGCGTAGCCGGAGGAGCCACAACAGCTGCCAGAATCAGGCGCAACGATGAACATGCAGAAATCATTCTGTTAGAAAAAGGGAAATACATTTCCTATGCAAATTGCGGACTGCCCTATTATATAGGAGATGTTATTAAGGATAGGGAAAATTTGTTTGTACAAACCCCGGAAGGTTTTGGCCTTCGCTTCAACATGGACGTTCGAGTTCAATCGGAAGCAATAGCGATCAATGCTAAGGAACATACCCTTGTTGTTAGGAAAGCCGATGGACAAGAGTACACAGAAAGTTACGACAAACTGTTGCTCTCCCCGGGTGCAAACCCCGTTGTTCCGCCGCTACCGGGCATTGATTCCAAAGGCATATTTACCATAAGAAATGTAGACGACACAGATCACATCAAAGCATATCTTACGTCACATCCTGTACGGAAAGCCGTTGTAGTTGGTGCCGGCTTTATAGGGTTGGAAATGGCGGAAAACTTACATGCTTTGGGTGCCCAAGTAGCTATCGTGGAAATGGCAGACCAAGTGATGACACCCATAGACTTTTCTATGGCCGGTTTGGTCCACCAACATCTGTATCAAAAGAATATAGCACTCTATTTGAATAAAGCCGTGAAAGGATTTGTGCCTCTTCAAGGTCCCGATCCCGCCATCCAAGTGGAACTGAGTGACGGAAGCACGTTGGAAGCAGAAATAGTCATCTTGTCTATAGGTGTCAGGCCGGAAACTAAATTGGCAAAAGAAGCAGGTATTCAATTGGGTACAACAGGTGGAATTGCAGTAAACGAGTACCTGGAGACTTCAGAAAAAGATATTTATGCCGTAGGAGATGCCATTGAATACCCCCACCCCATTACAGGTGAACGTTGGTTGAACTATCTGGCAGGTCCCGCCAACAGACAAGGGCGTATAGCTGCAGACAATATGGTTTTTGGCAACAAAATCACGTACGAAGGAGCCATAGGTACTTCTATTGCCAAAGTATTTGATATGACAGTAGCAGCTACCGGTCTGTCCGGCAAAAAGCTCAAACAGCTGGAGATGCCATACTTGACAACGACTATTCATTCCAACTCCCATGCAGATTATTATCCCATGGCGCTCCCCATCAGCATCAAGATAACCTTCCATCCCACTACAGGACAACTGTACGGCGGACAAATTGTGGGTTTTGCCGGTGTGGATAAAAGAGTGGACACCGTTGCACGTATAGTTAAAAGCCACGGTACCATATACGATTTGATGACCTTGGAACATGCCTACGCACCGCCTTTCTCTTCTGCAAAAGACCCCATTGCCATAGCCGGATATGTAGCCTCCAATATCATCACCGGAAAAATGAAACCGGTGTATTGGAGAAAGATGCAGAAAAGGAATCCGGAGGACGTGTTCTTACTGGACGTACGTATTGAAGAGGAGTACATGATTGGCACGCTGGAAGGCGCCGTAAACATACCGCTGGACGAATTAAGAGACAGATTGGACGAAATTCCCAAAGACAAGCCCATCTATGTATTTTGTGCGGTGGGAGTTCGTGGATATTTTGCTGCCAACATTTTGACTCAGAACGGTTTCAAAGAAGTCTACAATTTGAGCGGAGGCTACAAAACGTACGAAGCGGCAGCCGAATCTGAACTGGAATCCATACCCATTCAACCTGCATTCTCCATTGCTTACAAAGACACAGGAGAGCCTGTGGTGCAATCGGAATCTGTCATGCCACCCAGTCCGGCCAGCATACAAGTGAACACCATAACCGTTAATGCCGTAGGCATGCAATGTCCCGGACCTATTTTGAAAATCAAACAAAATATTGATGCCATCAAACCGGGTGAAAGAGTGGAAATACATGCCTCGGACCCCGGTTTTGAAAGAGATGTGCAAGCCTGGTGTAGGACTACAGGCCACCAATTGATTGAACAAACAAACGATAAAGGAATATACAGAGCCGTGGTAGAAAAGAAAGACGACAACAAAACATCTTTACCTGCAACTGCATCGGGTAATAAAGGAAAAACTCTCATCATGTTCAGCGACGACCTGGACAAAGCATTGGCTACATTTGTATTGGCCAACGGCGCAGCCGCTACGGGTGAAAAAGTAAGCATCTTCTTTACTTTCTGGGGATTAAACGTCATCAAGCAAGTAAAAAAACCAAAAGTTTCAAAAGATATCTTTGGGAAAATGTTTGGAATGATGTTACCTTCGCATAGCGGTTCTTTGAAGTTGTCAAAAATGAACATGTTTGGTGCCGGTAGCCGGATGATGCGTCATATTATGAAAATAAGAGGCATCGATTCTCTGGAGAGCCTCCGTCAACAAGCGTTGGATAACGGTGTGGAATTTATTGCTTGCCAAATGTCTATGGACGTAATGGGCGTAAAAAGAGAAGAACTGCTTGACCAGGTTACCATTGGTGGTGTTGCCACCTATATGAGCCGTGCCGTAGAAGCAGATGTCAACCTGTTCATTTAAGAATAAAAAACAATAAAGCATGAACCATTCCATTTGCTTGATGAAAGATGTGATGAAGGCTTTCAATGATTTTGAAAAGGACCTTCTACAATTGCATGCTCTTTCACTGAATGAAGCCATGGTATTGTGCTTGTTGGGAGACCATGCGGGAAGTGCTCTTTCTGCTTCTGAAATTGCTGAAAAGACGGGCTTTTCGGCTTCACATACGTCTAAAGTGCTGCGATCGGCAGAGTCTCACAAGTGGATAAGCCGATCGCTTTGCACCAAAGACCGTAGAAAAATGCATTTTGAGCTTACAGAAGAAGGAAAAAAAAAGCTGCGGCAATTAAAATCGGCACCTATAGAAGTACCTGAATTGTTTAAAGTGTTACTTTAACATTGCTATATGGTAAAAAAAATATTTTTTATACCGCTGTTGCTGGCCGTATTTACTGCCTTTCTCGCATGCGATTCTTTCATGGAAACGCCTGCAGATTCGGAAGTAAAGGAATACGAACATTTCAGAGAAGTACTTAAAGATAGCGTGTTTACGCTATCACAGCTCAAAGATGTTCTCATGGCCATCTATCCGGAAGAAGTGGTGAACAATCCCAATATGTTTAAGATTATAGATCTTCTTGACACCACTCGTACGATTAAAAACACGGCTATTTCCTATGTGACAAAAGATCCAAAAGGCAACGACATCATAGCTTCGGGCTTGGTTGTCACACCTGTAGGCAGGCCTTCCAAAGGCGTACTGCATTTCTTTCCTGCAGCAAAAATCAACAAATCCACAGTGGGCACGAAATTGATGCTTACGTTTGAAGGTATTTTGGGATTTTTTGGCTATACGGTCATCATTCCGGATTTGATTGGTTACGGCATAAGTGAAGACAAGGAGTACCCCTTTCTGTTTCCTGAAAACACCGGACAAGTGGCTTACGATTTGCACTTGGCGGCAGCTGAATACTTTCATTCCTTGGGACAACCTTTTTCCCGTGAAGTAACTATTGGTGGATACTCCATGGGTGGAATGGGAGTGGTTGCACTGCACAAGCATATTGAAACAAAGGGAAAAGATGGTTTTGTGGTTAAGCACTCTTATCCGGGTGGGGGCATATACGATTTGAACGAAACCATCCGCTACTACAGAGATGCAAAAAGCCACCACCATCCTTTTATGCCCTACGTATTTATTGCTTTGGATTATTGGTACAATCTGGATTTGAATTACAGCCAAATTTTCAAAGACCCCTTGCTTTCGAACATGGACGATTGGTTATCACGCACTTACTCTGTGCAGGACGTGGAGAAATTTTTGGGAGAAGATATAACTTGGTATATGCATCCCGATTTTTTCACAGAAGAGGGAAATGAATCCTTACGTAAAACCTATGCGTACATAAAAGACCATTCCGTTTTTGCCGGATGGCACCCACGCAGCCCCATGACGATTATCCATTCAACAAAGGACGAAGTAGCTCCTTTCTCTATTGCCCGGAAGATGTATGATTCTTTTTATAAAAAAGGGAGTTTTGTCACCTTGCTTACGAGTGAAGAAGACCATTTTGCATATGGAATTCAATATTTTGCATCTTTGGTAATTTATTTGACCATAAAATAAAAAATCGGCTGAATGTTGTCCATTCAGCCGATTCTTCATACGATCCATCTTCACACGATTACTTGATACTAATCGTATACTCTTTAGGAACTTCCGGAGTTTCCATGTCTTTGGGAATAACAATATTCAATACTCCGTTTTTCATGACCGCTTCTATTTTGTCTTTCAAAATATCTTCCGGCAACAAAAAAGCTTGCTCATAATGCGAATATGAAAATTCACGTCTCAAGTATTTTCCATCTTTGCTTTCTTCAGAAGCGTCTGCTTTCTTTTCTAAACAAATAATCAGACGACCTTCTTGGTCCAAACGAACGCAAAAATCTTCTTTTGTCATGCCGGGAGCAGCTACTTCAACTGTGTAGTTGTCCTCGTTTTCAATAACATTAATGGCAGGAGTCGTGCTTCCTGCAACTCTTCTGTAACCTTCGTTTTCAAAAATTTCATTGAATAAAGAAGGCCACCAATTGGGTGTTCTTCTAATTATCGGTAACATCATTGTATCCTCCTAAAATAATTAATTGTTAAACTATATTCTTCTTCAAAACATAGAATAACAAAAAGGATACCTCTTAAAAAAACACCGCTTCAAACGGTCAGATTGACAGCTATTCAGACATTTTGGCAACAATCTCCAACTCTGCCACAGCACCCTTTACAGGCAAAGCCGAGACTTCAAAAACAGCCCTTGCAGGAAACGGTTCTTTGAAGTACTTGGCATAAATGCTGTTAAAAAGCGGGAAATCCCCCATATCGGTTAAGAATCCGGTACATTTCACCACATGGTCAAAAGTACATCCTGCCGCTTCCAGTATATATCCTGCATTTTTAAAGACCTGCTCTATCTCTTCTTCTTTTGAAGATTCCACCAGTTTTCCAGTTTCTACGTCTATGCCCAATTGGCCCGATACGTATAAAAATCCTCTGCAAGACACGGCCTGTGAATAAGGTCCCAAGGCAGGAGGAGCCAAAGGTGTGTGTATGGCTATTTTTTTCATGATATGAAGATTTAAAGTGTTAAAACATATAATCCCATACAGGCAACAACACCGGTTTGGAAGAAAGTGCTTTTACTGCCTGCGGATCCAAGTATTTTCTATGAATGACAAAACGGAACATGTACTCATCAAACCATTCATCCGTAAAAGTAAGGTATCCCTTGTTTCCGGAAGCCGTTCCCCAACTGTTTTCAAACTCCCACTTCACAGGTACGTCGTTCTCATCTGTATCGCAAGCCATCAGCAACATGGCGTGCGAGGAACCGCTCTGTCTTGTGAGTATACGAGCTTTCTTGTCCATGGTAAGCGAAATGCCCAGCAAAGATTCGTAATCGTAGTTGTTCACATCCAATATGCCGGCTTGACGATCCATTTGTTTGCCTACGTCGCAAGAAGCATACATAGGTTCGTTGTCCTTTATGGAAGCCAGAGCTGCCTTTTTTATATCTTCATTGGGTAAATTCAAGTATACCCAATTGATGCCTTCCATGGTATTCCTGTAATTTTTAATTTCGTACACCCGGTAATACTCGCGTGTGGGATCGTTCATAATCATGATGTAATCGTTGGGCGTATAATCGCTCTTTACAAGGCTCTTGTAGAATTCCATAGGTGTGGTTTGCAAAGTAAGGGTTTCTCCTTGTCTGTTTTTATACCTATAGGTAAAGGATGTGGGAGGATTCCCCAAACAAAGCGACAAGACACGATACACATCTTGCAACACGGCGTTTTTCTCTTCCCGGAGATCTTTCTCACGTATTCCGTTTGCAGCCATTTCCCGGATGGCATACCCGCCGGCACGCAACCGTTCGTTCAAAACGGAAACCATTTGACGCGTATTTTTGGAATGCTCGCTTTCCGGCATGGCTTCTTCCGGTACTACTCCGTATTTCTCTGCCAAATTATAGAAGAGATTCCACACACCTCCGTCGGCTACGGGAGACGAAAAGAACACGGTCACTTCCCTATCGTCCATATCTCTGTCTGCAGTAGCTATGATGTTCTCAAGAAAAAGGTTGGATTTCTCCAGCATATCCCAGAAATAGAGATAATTATGTGAAAACGCAAAAGATTCTGTTTGAAGGATGTCACGGACATCGGGACGCAATACGTTTAAAGAAGTAAACATCCAGCACCTACCGGAACTATACTGGTTTGTAATGCCTTTTACATCAACACGGTACTTGAAATAATGGTCTGTTTTTCCCGCCACTTCACGATTTTTAGCCAATTTGGCAATGTTGGCATCTCCTGTCAAAATGTTTTGAAACGCACCGGTAGAATTGTCTTTTACAAAACCGCTACGAAACTGTTCAAGCATATGGTTGTCAATCGTTTGTGCTTGAGTGGACAAAGCCAAACCAATCGACAAAAAGATTAGGAATGTTTTTTTCATACAATTAGTCATTCAAATAATAATTAATGGTGGTTACCACCCTTACTTTTTTGATATAGGGTGTATTTTCATCTCTATTGGTAATAGAAAATTGTCCTTGAGATGCATTCTTGATTTTACCCAGTTTGCTTTCTGAATCTTGAGCAAATTTCTCTGCAGCGGCACGCGCATTCCGTGTAGCTTCCTCAATCATCTTAGGTTTGATTTCATTCAACCCCGTGAAAGAATATACCGTTTGGTACATATAATCTCCACCAACAATCGCAATCCCCTGCTTTAACAGTTCTCCTTGGTCACCTATCAGTTTTCTGACCAAGTCTACTTTGGTAGAACTTACAGTAACAACCGATGTTACGTTGTAACGGTACGTTGCCTGGGAGGAAGCATATCTATCTGCGCTCATGTCTATGATTTCAGGAGCGTTGATACTGATTTCTTCCGGATCCATGCCGTTAGATACTAAAAAGGTGATCAACGTTTCGTTGTTTCTGCGTATTTTTTCATACAGCACCTGAAGGTTGTTTCCTATTTCTTTATATACCAATGGCCAGGTTACTTTGTCTGCAGGAACCTCTATCTCTGACAATCCTTTCACGTTAACAACTCTTTCTCTACCGGAAAAACCGGCAAGTCCTTGTTTGAGTAACAATCCCATTACTACCAAGGCTATGGCAATGATGAGAGCTTCTATACGTTGTGTTTTCATAATAAACAAATTTACAAATTTTATTATAGTTTTGTACCACAAACAAACGATTATGGAAACAATTGCATTGGGCTGCGACCACGCAGCTTACACAGTAAAGGAAAACATCAAAGATTACTTGACAAGCCTGGGATACAAAGTGTTAGACTTAGGGTCCCACAACGAAGAACGGGTTGATTATCCGGATTATGGAATAGCCGTAGGAGAAGCCGTTGCTCAAGGGAAATGTCAAAAAGGCATTGTCATATGCGGTACAGGAATTGGTATATCCATTAGCGCAAACAAAGTCAAGGGTATACGCGCTGCCGTGTGCAGCGAACCCGTTTCTGCCCGTTTGTCAAAAGAACACAACAATTCCAATGTCTTGGCTTTCGGTTCACGCATTGTAGCTCCCGAATATGCCAGAGAGATTGTAAAAGCATGGCTGGACGCTACTTTTGAAGAAGGAAGACACAGCAAGAGGATAGAAAAAATAGCCGCCTATGAAAGAAAAACGGACCATAGCCTGTTATGAAACAGACGCAGCCGGACGTCTGAAACCTTTCGCTTTTTTTAATCTTGTTCAGGAGTGGGCCAACCTGGATGCCATCAATCTGGGCTTTGGTTATGAACAACTGATTGAAAAAGAAAGCATCTGGGTCTTGTCACGTCTCAAAGCCGTTTTCTTACGTCCGCCCACCTGGAGGGAAGAAATCACGGCCTCTACATGGCATAAAGGCACAGATGGGGTTTTTTCATACAGAGATTTTTTGATTTGCAATGCAGATGAAAGCGAAGTATTGATACGAGCCACCAGCTCCTGGTTGATTATCCATACAGATACGCGTCGCATACAAAGACCGCGCGATTTTTTTCCTTCTACGCAAGAACAGCTATCGGCCGTACAACATGCTCTGGAAGAGCCGTGTCAAAAAATACCGGTTCCGGAAAAAGGACTGATTCTTGCAGAAACAAGAAAAGTCCGTTACTCAGATATGGACATGAACCTCCATATGAACAGCGCCAAATATATAGAATGGGCTATGGACTGCGCAAGTCACAATCATCCTGTTCCTCAAGTTGTTACTTCTTTTCAAATCAATTTCAATGCCGAGGCTCTTTTTGATCAAACCCTGCAGCTTTTAAAGGCAGAAACAGATGAGAAAAGCCGGTACGTAGAAGGAAGACATGAAGATAAAAGCATTTTTCAGGCCCTCATCACCTTTTAAGAAGATTGCTTTTTCCCCCTCTTCTTCAATCCTTCTGTATACAAATACCTTTTAATCTTCAAAGTCGGAGTTTTTTCAAAAGCACTTTTCTGTTCCAGAATACGTGTAATACGTGACATTTTGCTCACTTTGCTGTTCACGTATTCCATAATCTCGGCATGCACCTCGGCTAAGTGCTCTTTCAAATCTTCCTTCAGATCTTGTAAATACACAAGGGCTACCAGCCTTCCTTCTTGCTGGATAACAAGCGATTCAGTAACCAGTTCGTGCTGGTTGAGTATGCTTTCGATATCCTCTGGGTAAATGTTTTCTCCCGATGAGCCTACAATCATATTGCTTGCACGCCCTTTGATAAAAATCCGTCCCGTCTTATCCATCAAAGCCAAATCTTTTGTACTGAACCAGCCGTCTTCTGTAAAGGCTTCTTTATCTGCCTCGGGATTGTTAAAGTAGCCTTCCATTATACAAGGAGTCTTGACTTGCAATTCTCCTATGCCTGTCTTTGGGTTTTTATCTGCCAAACGTACTTCAATCCCTTTCATCACACGCCCCGTAGACTGCAAATACGTATTAGGATGAACAGCGCCTGCAAGAAGTGGTGCTGTTTCTGTGAGTCCGTATCCAATGGAATATGGAAATCTGGCATCTCTCAGGAATTTTTCTGTGGATTTATTTATTTTAGATCCTCCAATGCCAAAGAACCGCAAACGTCCTCCAAACGTATGCATCAATTTCTTTCCTGCAATTCTATGAAGAATCCTCCTTACAAAACGCACTTTATAAATGGCCTTCATTGCCTTTGTTTTCGTAAACCGTGCAAATACCTGCCGCGTATATATTTTCTCCATAATGAGCGGAACGGTAAGCATGAAGGTAGGACGTACGTCTTTCAAAGCCGGCAACATGCTGGTGGGAGTTGGAGGCAAGCCTAAGTATACGACAGAAGCTCCCCACATAAAAGGAAACAACATTCCCAACGAACATTCATACGTATGGGAAAGAGGCAATACGGAAAGAAACACGTCATCTTGCCGGAGCCGCACAAGCGTATCCAACATATGCAATTGTGTACTTAATGCCTTATGACTGAGCATAACACCTTTAGGAGAAGAGGTTGTTCCAGAGGTATAAATGATGGCTACCAAATCTTCCGGTTGTGGAACTTCTCTTTCTACCGCCGGAGTATCAGCACGGAGGGCTTTTCCTCCTACTGTCTTTAAGTTCACAAGACGTATGATGACATCCAACTTCTCCCTGGTTTCTTTTGATACTTTGGCATACAGTTTATCGGAGGCAAACAACACCTTGGACTCCGAGTGTTCTATAATGGCATCTATAGCATTGGGTGAAAAGTCAGGTAAAATGGGAACTATGACAACCCCCAGTGTAACGGCTGCAAAATAACACACGTTCCAATTGGGCATACTTGTACCTAATAAAGCCGCTTTATCACCTTTCTTTATACCGGCAGCTAGCAATTCCTGCCTTACTTGTTCAACTTTCTTGTCAAAGTCTGCATACGTAAGTGTTTCCCCATTATAAAGAGAAAAAGCAGTGTTGTCTGCGTATTTGTGTATGCTATCTGTATATATTTGCTCAAGTGTGAGCCGTTGTTCTTTCATGTCTTTTTTCTATTGTCATGCAAGTTTAATGCCTACAAAGATATATTTTTTATTACATTTGAAATGATGAAAAAAACAGGAACTTTTCTGGCCTTATTTTGTATTGTTATAACTACATGGGCCGGACACACACAGATAGAAAGAAAAAAGGATACGTTACGTCCTTACAGCGTAAGGATAGTAGACAGGAAAGGCAAGCCTATTGAGGGTCTTGTTGTTTCCGTAACCGGGCTGAAAGAATCATTCCTTACTGACAAAGAAGGATTAGTAGCAATAGAAGGAATCTCCGATGCCGACTCTATTATGGTTTTTCTGCCTCATATTGGAGAAGCGTACATTCCTTGTAAAGGAACAGACTCTATCCAAATTGCCGTCAGGAGTAAAAAACGATTTCGTGTTCAAGACAGAAAAGAAATGGTAAGCCTGCATGAGAGCAGGTCCAACACCATAAGCGATGTACCGGAACTACTCAGAAAACGTCCCGCCAGAGATTTGGCAGAATTGCTTCAAGGGCAAATACCGGGTTTGTTTATATCTCTAGGGCCTGATGGTATGACAGCCAATATCAGAGGCATCAATTCCATCAACAGCGGAACAGAACCGCTTATAGTCATAGATGGCATGGCCTATGATTCATTTGCTGTTGTAAATTCTTTTCTGGATGTCAACAACATTCAATCCATACAAGTGCAAAAAGACGGAGGATTGTATGGAGTTAGAGGAGCCAATGGAGTCATCATCATCACTACCATAGGTGCACAAAAGAACCCGCTTTCTTATTGATTGAAGGGTTATTCAACAGGTCGGACCAATCCTCTATGGCCTTCACTTCCTACGGCACAAATGCCAAAAAAGTAATTGTCTTTGCTGTAAGGAAGAGTGATGCTGTTGTCTTCCACATACACTTTTTTCTCCCAAAGCGGCTGGTCTGTTTTACGCAATAAGACATAGTATCCGGCAACAGAAGGGCCATCCTCCGGAGTATCCCAGGTGAGCTTTGTATAATTGCTGAGTTCACGCGCATTCATCACAACTCGCGTGGGTATGCCGGGAGCTTTGGCCAAATTCATAACAGCAGCTACGTTCATAGCCGTAGACTTACGTACGTACTCAACGTCTACTCCCGTAAGAAGGTCTCCATAATGTATTCCCTCTTCAATCCTTACTGTTTGATGCGTTCTGTCGTAATTTTCATGATATTCAGAAACCCTCACGGCTGTAAACCCTTTGGACAAGAAAGGCAAATGATCGCCTCCTCTTCCGTATCTGTCTGTACGAAAGTTCAGGTGTACCGTAAGGTTATCCACATAAGCTTCTCCTGTTTCTTTTATATATCGAGCCAATTCTCTGGACATACCTTCCGCTGAAAAAACGCGGTTTCCGGAATTGTCTCTATGTCCCGTACCGCTTGATTCTGTGTTCCCAATCATATCGTAATTGATAACGGCAACGACATTCCAATTTTCTTCCAATGCTTTCTCAGCCATAGCAGCTGCACCCAGCAATCCATGTTCTTCTCCGGACAAGAATAAAAATATAACGGTTGCATCCATTGGCGTATCAACCATTACTCTAATGCTTTCCAACAAACAAGCCACTCCGCTGCCGTTGTCGTTGGCTCCCGGAGCAAAAGACGTGGAATCGTTGTTGTCGTTTACACGACTGTCGTAATGCGCCAAGACTAAAATCTTCCGATCTGTTGTTCCTTTTAACACAGCCATCACGTTTGTCAGTTCCACTTGTCTTTCCAGGCGCGTTCCCGGACCTCCTGTTTTGTAAGTTACGTTTTCAACAGACAACCTGCCGTCTGATAAGGGAATCCATCCGGAAATTTCACGGTGAAGCCAGCGAGCGGCAGCCCCTATTCCTTTGTTCGGGTCTGTTTGAGTACTCAAATTGTGACGCGTATGAAATCCCACCAAGGTGTGTATATACGATTCTATGTTCTCAGAAGCTATTTGTGATATGGTGCGCCGGATGTTCTTATCTGTCTGGGCAACAGTTCCTATAGAAAAAGAAACGGTAAGGAAAAACGAAAGAAAATATTTCATGGCTGTTTAAAAATAATAAGAAAACACAAAAGTATGCGTCAGGTTTGTTACGTTGTGATTATCAAACGTGTTTTTCATAAAGAGTCCGGTTAAACCCCATTTCGTTTCGTACCCTATTTGAAAAACAGAAGCACGCAACCCAAACCCAAAACCCATACCGCCTTCGTGCTTGCGCATAAGAGAAGCATAAGCCATATCTGTGTCACGTGTTTTTGTGGACAAGTAATGCCTATAAAATACTTGTGAAGAAAGATATACTCCCATCGGAAGTCTGTTAAAATCAGGAAAGTACACCCGAACGGTGTAAGGAACGTTCAATGCCCACGAATTGATCCTGTTTTTGTTGGTTCCCCCTACGCTTTGGGCATGGTATCCCTGTATGTTCTCCAAATAGACACCCGGTCCCATTTCCAGAAACCCATTCCATAAAACACGAATATCGGTACCGGCAGCCATATACAATGCAGGTTTTCCATACAACGCACCACGAGTAGGCATCCAACTGTTTGTTCCCATTAGCACACCGGGAACCAAATGAAAAGACAGATTGGGCACGTGGTGTATGATCGCATATGTACCGGACGAAGACAGAAAGGCGTATTCGGCCATAGTAGCAACTATTTCACTTGTATATAAAGCCACACCGGCCAATCCGTCATAATCTATCAGCTCTGCATGATCCGTTACTTTATGATAGGGAGATACCAAGCCGGTTGTCAAAAACAGCGTAGGAATTTCCTTTGTGGCAAATGGGCGTGTGTCCGTTGCCGTTACAGGCGATTTCTCAAAGGAGATAAAACGTGTTTTTATTTTTTTTGCTTTTGGCATCCATTTGCGAGCATCTTTTAACGTACCGGTTCCCAATACCTTGAGCGCTCCTGCTTTTCTATAATACCCTACCATATCCAAGGCTACCATAGCCATAATCCGTTCTTGCGGGAACAAGGCGTCTTCCAAAAACTTCTCCGACCCCAGCAAACCTTGTTCTTCTCCGTCAAAAGCTACGAAAACAACCGTTCGTGCCATACCTCCCTGTTCTTTAAGCAAAGCGGCCAGCTCTATCAAAGCAGCCGTTCCCGAAGCGTTGTCATCGGCTCCATTGTATATAGAGTCTGTGACACCTTTCCTTCCTATGGCCGTTCCCAAGTGGTCGTAATGAGCACCCACCACAATGTATTCGTTCTTCATATATGGATGTGTGCCGGGCAAGATACCTATGACATTGCATCCTTCAATAACAGTTAAAGGCACATCTTTCACAGCTGAAGGAATCTCAACATCAAAGTAGTGAAAGTAACTTGTGCCGTTGTATTCTTCCAATCCTATGCTTGCAAAGCAATCGGCTATGTACTCTCCCGCGATCAAGTTGCCTTCCGTACCTATAAGCCTTCCTCCCAAAGAATCGGAGGCCAAATAGTTGACATGATCCCTCAACCTCATGCGCAATTTTGTGTGGCTGTCTGCCTCTTGTCCCAACAACAAAACGGAAAGCAAAAAAAATATTTTCATAATATTCCTTCGTTTGTACAAATATAAAAAAAATACTACTTTTGTCGCCGGATGAACAAAAGATCACATATTCTTCGTATCCGATCAAGGGCATAGGTTACAGCATTCCTGCAGTACCCACGTGCCCACCTTCCGTTTTTACATCCATTTTCCAAGTTTTTTTATTGAAATAAACAATGCATGTACGCATTCTGATTGCACATGCCGAACATATCGGCTATGCAGAGTATATATGTGAATTGATATACCAGGCCGCTCTTGAAAGAGGTACGGGGATAGCTTGTCGTCCCGTTGAGTATATCAAAAACAAGATTTCCGGTGGCAAAGCAGTTATTGCCTTAGACGGCAAAATACCGGTAGGCTTTTCATACATAGAAACATGGAGCCATACCTCTTTTGTAGCCAATTCCGGTTTGGTTGTGGCGCCTGCTTATAGACACTTAGGTATAGCCATGCGCATCAAGAAGAGGGTTTTTAAACTGTCTCGCGAATTGTATCCGCATGCAAAAATCTTCAGCATTACCACAGGAGCCGCTGTTATGAAAATGAATTCAAGACTAGGCTTCAGACCCGTTCCTTTCACAGATCTTACACAAGATACGGCATTCTGGGATGGGTGTAAAGGCTGCAGAAACTACGACATCCTACAACGTAACAAACAATTGATGTGCCTTTGTACAGGTCTGTTGTATGACCCTGCAGAGCACAAAAGATCTACTAAGAAAAAAGCATATGAGAAAAAAAGTAGTCTTAGCCTATAGCGGCGGACTGGATACCTCTTTCTGTATCCCCTACTTGACAATAGAAAAAGGGATGGAGGTACATACCGTACTTGCAAACACAGGAGGTTTTTCAGAAAAAGAAATAAAACAATTGGAAATCAAGGCAAAAACAATGGGAGCGGTTTCTCATCAAACCTTGGATATTCAATCTGTCTATTATGAAAAATGCCTGCGGTATTTGATATTTGGGAACGTTTTAAAAAACAACACGTATCCTTTATCTGTTAGTTCTGAACGTGCCTTCCAAGCCATAAGCGTTGCCCGTTACGCAAAAGAGATGAAGGCAGATGCTATCGCGCACGGTTGTACCGGAGCCGGAAACGATCAAATACGCTTTGATTACATCCTACGTGTTTTTGCGCCTGATATAAACATACTGGCTCCCATAAGAGAAGGAAAATTCAGTCGTGAAGAAGAAGTAGCTTATTTGCAGAGCAAAGGGTTTCCTGTTTCCTTCAAAACTTCACAGTACTCTATAAATCAAGGCATATGGGGAACAAGTGTAGGAGGTGCAGAAACCTTACGTGCTACAGATGAATTGCCGGAAGAAGCTTTCCCCACGCAACGCACAAAAGAAGGTACAGAAACCATCACCCTTGGTTTTGAAAAAGGAGAGCCCGTTTCTGTAAACGGCATTACCATGCACCCTATTGATGTTATTAAAAGTTTATACCGGATAGCCGGTCCCTATGGAATAGGCAGAGATATCCACGTAGGAGATACCCTGGTGGGATTGAAAGGCCGTGTAGGCTTTGAAGCAGCTGCTCCGCTATTGATTATCAAAGCACACCATTTGTTGGAAAAACACGTACTAGGCAAATGGCAAATGTACTGGAAAGACCAACTGGCCCAATGGTACGGCATGATGCTCCATGAAGCCCAATACCCGGACCCCGTCATGCGCCATATAGAGCGTTTTTTAGAGGATACCCAGCACCGCGTAACGGGAACCGTTTCTATAAGACTTCGTCCTTACACCTTCTCGGTTACGGGATGTTCCAGTCCCTTTGATTTAATGGATGCGCGCTTTGGAGATTACGGGGAAGGCACAGAGGCTTTTACCGCAGAACATGTAGAAGGATTCGTACGCCTGCTTTCGCTCCCCGTTCACATGTATATGAGTAAAGAAAAAGAATACCATGAGCCATAAAACAGTTGTATCCGTAGCCGGTGGAGCCGGTTATACAGGGGGCGAACTCCTTCATTTGCTTTTGAACCACCCCCACGTACACCTGCACAGTGTACTCAGTCAATCCAAAAGCGGACTCCCTCTTTCATCGGCTCATCCCCATTTGGATGCAGAAACCGATTTGGTTTTCAGCCAAACCCTTCCCCATTCACATACTGATGTGCTGTTTTTATGCCTGGGACACGGACGCTCAGCGCAATTTCTTGGGCAACTGCCACCGGGAACCGTTCGGCACGTTATTGATTTAAGCCGAGATTTCAGGTGTACCAACGAAGGATACGGGCGTCTGTTTCAATACGGCCTGCCCGAGTTGTATAAAGAGCCGGCCGCTTATGAAGAACACCTGCTCCGCGCCGGAAACGTAGCCAACCCGGGGTGCTTTGCCACAGCGGTAGAATTGGGATTGCTGCCTTTGGCACATGCCGAACTACTAAATCAACCCGTTCACATCCATGCCATTACAGGAGCTACGGGTGCCGGAGCCCTGCCCAAAGACACGACTCATTATGCCTGGAGAAGTCAAAACGTATCTGTGTACAAAGCTTTTGAACACCAACACATCCCTGAAATAGAAGCCGTGCTCTCGACCGCCGGAAAACAGCCTGTGCCTCCTATCTATTTTGTTCCTCTAAGAGGTGGTTTTTCCAGAGGCATTTTGGCAAGTATGTACACACAAAGCCCATTGACTGCAGAAGCAGCTGCAGCACTGTACAAAGAATACTACAAACACCATCCGTTTGTACATGTCACAGAAAAGGCCATCAGTCTTAAAGAAGTGGTAAATACAAACACATGCAAAATTCATATAGAAAAACACAAAGACATGTTATACATCACATCCGTAATAGATAATTTATTGAAAGGAGCCTCGGGGACGGCTGTGCAAAACATGAATATATTGTTTGGATGGCCGCAAACAACAGGTTTGCAATTAAAACCCGTAGTATTTTGATCATGAAACATTTTACATCCGTACAAGATATAGGTCCGCTCGAACAAGCGCTTGCCAAAGCAAGAGAAGTGAAAAAAGACAAATTTGCACACGCTGATGCAGGAAAACACCTGACCCTGCTGCTTGTGTTTTTCAATGCCAGCCTTAGAACAAGACTAAGTACACAAAAAGCGGCGGAAAATCTGGGGATGCAGGTGATGGTGCTCAACATAAAGGAAGGCGCATGGCTTCTGGAAACGCAGCACGGTGTCGTTATGGACGGAGACAAAGCAGAGCATCTTTTGGAAGCTATACCTGTAATGGGTTGCTACGCAGATGTGATTGGTGTACGTTCCTTTGCCGGTCTGACGTCTAAAGAAGAAGATTACGGAGAAACCGTCTTGAATCAATTCATTCGTTATTCAGGCAAACCCGTCATCAGTCTGGAAAGCGCCACGCGTCATCCGTTACAAAGTTTTGCAGACCTGATAACCATAGAAGAATACAAGACGGTTGCCAAACCAAAAATCGTACTAACCTGGGCTCCCCATCCGTCTGCCTTGCCGCAAGCCGTAGCCAATTCGTTTGCCGAATGGATATTGACGGCCGGGTATTCACTAACCATCACGCATCCCAAAAATTATGAACTGCACAACGCATTTACGGCCGGAGCCGACATTGTATACGATCAAGAGGAAGCTTTGCAAGGGGCTCATTTTGTGTACGCCAAAAATTGGTCTGCTTATCAAGATCCTTTTTATGGCAAAAGACTGCATGGCGATCCTTCCTGGATAATAAATGAAAGAAAAATGGCCTTGACAGACAACGCCCGGTTCATGCATTGTTTGCCCGTGCGCAGGAATGTGGTAGTCAGTGACAAGGTATTGGACAGTCCGCGTTCCCTTGTCATACCTCAAGCCGCAAACAGAGAAATAGCGGCGCAAGTAGTATGTAAAAGCATTATTGATTCTATAAAAACAAAAAGCATATGACATTAAACGTATTTAAAATCGGAGGTAGTATCATCAACCACTCCGATAGTCTGGAACATTTTTTACATTCCTTTTGCAGTTGCACAGAACCCAAAATACTAGTGCACGGCGGAGGGAACCAGGCCAATGAATGGATGCAACAACTGCAACTACCTGTAAAAATGCATGAAGGCAGAAGGATTACAGACAAAACTACCCTTCGCATAGCCGTGATGGTATATGCCGGATGGATCAACAAAACATTGGTAGCCGCTCTTGGCGCTCGTGGTTGCAAAGCCATAGGACTAAGCGGTGCCGACGGCTTTTCTATCCCTGCCGTAAAAAGGAATCCCCACCCTATAGATTTTGGGTATGTGGGAGACATAAATGCTTCTACCGTTCACGTGACTTTTATTCAACGCCTGTTGGACGAGGGGTTTGTCCCCGTCTTTGCCCCTATTACCTGCGATGCTTCAGGCCAATTGCTCAACACCAATGCAGATACGATTGCCTGTACATTGGCCTTGGCCATGAAAGAGAAATACAAAGTAACCTTACGTTACCTCTTTGACCGGGAGGGCGTGTACCATGATAACGGAGAAAGCCCCTTGCCTATCCTCAGTAAAAACCAATACGAACAATTGCGCAGTCGCGGCATCATTAGCGACGGAATGATTCCTAAGATTGAAACAGCTCTGCAAGCATTGAAGTACGGCGTGGAAAAAGTAACGGTAGGAACTACTTATATACATCTATGAAAGAAACCATTGACCTGCTGTCACGACTGATAGCCACCCCTTCTGTTTCCGGTAAAGAACAGGAAACAGCCGGTATACTCTCCCGGTACTTAGCTTCTAAAAAAGGCGTATCTGTTTCTACTGTTGGAAACAACGTAATAGCCACAAAAGAACCGTTCCGGGAAAACAAACCCGTTGTCCTGCTTTGCTCGCACCACGATACGGTAGCACCTTCTGCCGGATACACCCGAGATCCGTATACGCCCGTACTTGAAGAAGACAAAAACGGCCGTATGCGATTGTACGGATTGGGCAGTAATGATGCCGGAGCTTCTGTAGTAGCTATGACGGAAGCCTTTTGCACAACAGACAACTTGCCTTACAACACAGTACTTATCCTGGCGGCAGAAGAAGAGATATCGGGCAAAAAAGGCATTGCCTCTGCTTTGCCGCATGTTCCGAACATATCTTGTGCATGGGTCGGTGAGCCAACCGGCCTGCGTGCCGCTACGGGAGAAAGAGGGTTGTTGGTCTTGGACGGTGTAGCCAGTGGACAATCGGCTCATGCCGCACTGGAAGGTGGAGACAATGCCCTTTATAAGGCATTGGATGCTATAGCTCTACTCCGGAACTATCGTTTTATCAAAGAATCTCCGACTATGGGCTCTGTTCGTTTACAAGTCACACAAATACAGAGCGGTACGCAGCATAATGTGATTCCGGATACGTGTCATTACGTGGTAGATATCAGAACTACCGATGTGTATACAAATGTCGAAATACTGGAAGAATTAGAAAGCTTCCTTCCCGGATGTTTGACTGCGCGCAATATGGCCAACAAGGCTTCGGCAACGCCCTATGGCCATCCTCTGGCTGAAGCCGTGAAAAAAGCAGGCATTCCTACGTACACATCTCCCACCACCTCTGACTGGATGCGTTTGCCTTGTCCGGCTTTGAAAATCGGGCCCGGTTGCTCATCCCGGTCGCACGCACCCGATGAATTTATATATATACATGAAATAGAACAAGGAATTGCCACCTACACACATCTTTTATCCACACTAACGCTCTAAAGCCATGAAAACACTTTGGGATAAAGGCATAGACATGCCGCACGACGTCAAACAATTTACCATAGGAAACGACATGCATTGGGACAAACGATTGGCTTTGTATGATGTACAAGGATCAAAGGCCCATGCAAACATGTTGGGTACAACGGGATTGCTTACTCCCCGGGAGACAGAGCAATTGCTAAAAGCTTTGGATACCGTAGAGGCACGTATGAAAAACGGAACCTTTCCTATACCTGAAGGAGCAGAGGATATCCATTCCGCCATGGAATTCTTTTTAGTAGAAGAATTGGGAGCCATAGGTAAGAAAATACATGCCGGACGTTCCCGTAACGACCAGGTACTTACAGCTATTCATTTGTACATCAAAGATGTATGCAAAAACTTGAACGAGAAAATCCACACCCTTTTTACAGAGCTGCAAAAAAAGAGCAAAACATACGCAGACGTACTCATGCCGGGATACACACATGCGCGTCCGGCCATGCCTTCTTCTTTTGCTCTGTGGCTTGGAGCTTATGCCGAGTTGTTGGTTGACGATGTCTATCAATTGCACGCGGTTTGGCACCTGTGCAATCAAAACCCTTTGGGATCGGCTGCCGGTTACGGGAACTCTTTCCCCCTGGACAGAGAGGCTACTACACACATCCTTGGCTTTGGCACCTTAAAATACAACAGCATAGCCGCTCAGATGAGTCGCGGCAGAACAGAGCGATCCCTGGCTTACGCCATGGCCATGATGGCCGGGACGCTCAACAGGCTGGCTTCTGATTGTTGTTTGTTCTCCGGACCCGATTACCGTTTCTTTGATTTTCCGGAAGCTTTGACTACCGGCAGCAGCATTATGCCGCATAAAAAAAACCCAGACGTTTGGGAACTCATCAGAGCTCATACAAACGCCATACAAGGGGTACCGGGGCAGATTACGCTCCTTTGTACCAACCTTACGCATGGATACCACAGAGATTACCAGCTGCTGAAAGACCTGTTGTTTCCGGCTGTTGATCGTTTGATGGATTGTTTTGATATGGCTTTGGTTATGATACGCCATATACAGGTAAATCGCCATCTTTTTGAATCGGACAAATACGACCAAATCTTTACCGTAGAAGAGGTAAACAGACTGGTTATGAGCGGTATGCCGTTCAGAGATGCGTACCACAAAGTGGCTCAATCACTAAAAGAAGGTACCTATACGGCTTGCAAAACGATAACTCATACGCATTCCGGCAGCATAGGAAATTTGGAGTGGGATAAAATCGACAAAAAAATGGAAGCGGCACAAGCGCTTTTTTTATAACTTTGTCTGTATGACCTGGCGAAAAATATGCGCATTCGTTGCTACAAAGATCATGGGCTGGACGTTGGTCGGAAAACCTGTTCCGGAGCCCAAATGCATTATTCTGGGAGCTCCACACACGTCTATGTGGGATTTTATCATCTCTTATCTGTATTATACGGCTATTGGAGGAAAGGCGGGGATTTTCATAAAAAGTGAAATCTTTAAATGGCCGCTCAAACCCATCTTGATCCGGGCTGGCGGTATTCCCGTAAACAGAGGCAAAGGTGCTTCCTTTACCAAGCATATGATTGATGCCGTTCGCAAAGAAGAACGTGTCCACCTGGCCATTGCACCGGAAGGTACTCGACAAGCCACAAAGAAATGGAAAGCAGGGTTTCACACATTGGCCAAAACCTTGAACATCCCCGTATATATTGGGTATTTCGATTGGGGTAGAAAAGAAATAGGCATAGGACCACGCATAGAAATTACTGAGAACGCTCAGGAAGACATCAAGAAGATAAAGCAGTGGTACAGAGACAAAGGGGTCGTGGGGAAACACCCGGAACGCTTTGACCCCTTCTAGTTGTGCTCAATACTCTTTTTAAGCAAAGATAATCTGTTCTCCGTCGCTCTCTACACGTACCGGTTTTTCAGTATCAACAGAACCTTCCAAAATTTTCTCTGCCAAAGGATTGATTACTTCTCTTTGCAACAGTCTTTTCAACGGTCTGGCACCGTAAGCCGGCTCGTATCCTTTTTCCTGCAAATAATCCAGTGCCTTCTCTGTAACCTCCAGAGATATCCCTTTGGGGGTAAGCAAATCGTTGATTAGACTTATTTGTAAGGATAAAATCTCCCGGACATGTTCAGGTGCTAAGGCATGGAACATGATGATTTCGTCTATCCTGTTTAGAAACTCTGGACGGATGGTTTTTCTAAGCAGGTCCATGACCTGTTCTTTTGTATGCTCAAATACTTCCTCACTTTGCATGCCTTCCAGCAGGCTTTCCTGTATCAAGTGCGATCCCATGTTGGAGGTCATGATCAAGAGGGTGTTTTTAAAATCGGCCACGCGGCCTTTGTTGTCCGTAAGCCTTCCGTCATCCAATACCTGCAACAGGATATTAAACACATCGGGGTGTGCTTTTTCTACCTCGTCCAGTAAAATCACAGAATAAGGTTTCCTCCGCACTGCTTCTGTCAGCTGACCGCCTTCGTCATACCCTACGTATCCCGGAGGCGCTCCTACCAATCGGCTTACCGAGTGGCGTTCCTGGTATTCGCTCATGTCTATGCGCGTAATCAAGTGCTCGTCATCAAACAAAAACTCGGCAAGTGCCTTGGCCAATTCTGTTTTTCCTACTCCCGTTGTTCCCAGGAACAAGAACGAACCTATCGGTTTTTTGGGATCCTGGAGCCCTGCCCTGCTTCGTCTGACCGCGTTAGCCACGGCTGTAATGGCCTCGTCTTGACCTATGACGCGTTTGTGCAGTTCGTCTTCCAGGTGCAAGAGCTTTTCCTTTTCCGCCGTAAGCATGCGTTGCACGGGAATACCTGTCCATCGCGATACCACCTCGGCAATATCCTCTTCGTAAACAGATTCTCTGATCAGCGCTTGTGTGAAATTGTCCTTTTTGGTGTTCAGCTCTTCTACCTCATTTTCCAACGCTACAAGGCGTCCATATCGGATCTCAGCTACTTTTCCGTAATCACCGCGTCGTTCGGCTTCTGCTGCGGCAAAGCGCAAGTCTTCCATTTGTTTTTTCTTGAGCTGGATTTCTTCCAGAACCTGCTTTTCTTCCTGCCATTTGGCGCGTTGGATGTCGCATTGAGAAGACAGTTCCTGTATCTCTTTGCCCAACACCTCCAATTTTTCTTTGTTGTCCTCACGTTTTATGGCTTCCCGTTCAATTTCCAATTGCCGGATTTTGCGATCCAGTTCATCTATACACTCCGGAACGGAATTCATTTCTATCCTCAACCGAGCCGCTGCTTCGTCTATTAAATCAATGGCTTTATCAGGCAGAAACCGCGATGTGATATAACGGTGGGAAAGTTCTACAGCCGCAATAAGGGCATCGTCTTTTATTTCTACTTTGTGATGCTGCTCGTAGCGCTCTTTCAATCCGCGCAAAATGGATATAGCTTCTGCAGGTGAAGGTTCGTCAACCATCACTATTTGAAAACGCCTTTCCAGTGCTTTGTCCTGCTCAAAATATTTTTGGTACTCGCCCAACGTGGTGGACCCTACTGCACGCAATTCTCCACGAGCCAAGGCCGGTTTTAGAATATTGGCGGCATCCATGGCCCCTTCCCCCTTACCGGCTCCTACCAACGTATGGATTTCGTCAATAAAGAGGACTACATCTCCATCGCTGTCAATGACCTCTTTCACAACGGCTTTCAATCTTTCCTCGAATTCCCCTTTGTATTTGGCACCGGCAATAAGGGCACCCATATCTAACGAGTAAATTTGTTTGCTTTTCAGCATATCGGGCACATCTCCCGTTACAATACGCTGGGCAATACCTTCTGCAATGGCCGTTTTACCCACACCCGGTTCTCCCACCAAAATGGGGTTGTTTTTCGTCCTACGGCTTAAAATCTGTAAGACTCTGCGAATTTCGTCGTCGCGACCAATGACCGGATCTACTTTTCCTTTGGCAGACAAATCATTCAAGTTTACTGCGTATTTGTTCAACGCGTCAAACGTCTGTTCCGCCGTTTGTGAATCGGCTTTTCTGCCGCCACGTACTCCTTGGATGGCTTTATCCAACACGTGGTCTTTCAATCCTAAAGACCTGAGCAAATTCGACACATTGTCTTTAATAGTCAGCAAACCGGACAAAATATGTTCCGTGGTGATGAATTGGTCATCCATCTTATTGGCTATCTCTCTTGCTTTGTATAGTGCTCTTTGGGCATCGTTTGATAAAAAAGTATCTGTGGTGCCTTCTTGCTTTGGATATTGTTCCAACAGGACAAGCAGTTCTTTTTCCAATATATCTGTATTGATTCCCGTTTTTTGCAGCAAAAAAGTACCTATCCCTTCCTTGTCTGCAAGGATGGCCTTGAGCAAATGGCCCGTCTCAATCACTTGATTGGATCCGGACTGCGCTGCATGAACTGCAGATTGCAACAGTTCCTGCGCCTGAATAGTATATTTTTGTTCATTCATAGTACTTTTACCGGGGCAAACCTTGAGCCAAACGCATTTGGCTGACAAAATGTCACAATTATTCTTTACATTTGTGTTATGAATTCGCTTTTGGATGAAGGCAGACTGCTTCCTTTGGCAGAAGATTTTTACACCCTCCAAGGGGAAGGATTTCATACAGGCAAAGCGGCATACTTTATCAGGCTGGGAGGTTGCGACATAGGCTGCTCCTGGTGTGATTCCAAGTATACATGGAACCCCTCGCTGTTCCCTCCCGTTCCCGTAGATGCTATTATTTCCCGAGTTGTACAATCGCCTGCTCGTACCGTAGTGATTACAGGCGGAGAGCCGCTCAGCTATCCATTAGGTCCTTTATGCGATGGACTGAAAAAAGAAGGCATGGAATTGCATCTGGAAACTTCCGGGTCTTATCCTCTTTCCGGAAAAATGGATTGGATTTGTTTGTCACCCAAACAAAACAGACCTCCTCTGCCGGAATGTTATCCCATGGCCAACGAATTGAAAATCATCATAACGGGTCCTTTAGATATGGAATGGGCAGAGTTTAATCGCCAGAAAGTACATCCCGATTGCCGCTTATATTTGCAACCGGAATGGAGCCGC
This sequence comes from Bacteroidales bacterium, assembly GCA_012839605.1. GTDB lineage: Bacteria > Bacteroidota > Bacteroidia > Bacteroidales > UBA932 > DMER64. Next base: position 14,744 of record DUNA01000077.1, on the reverse strand, counting down.
AGAGAAGCTATTTTGCCGCATATCGTAGCGTACATAAAAGCCAACCCCGTCTGGAAATTGTCTTTACAAACACACAAATACATTCACATACCTTAAACAACAATTTTTATGAAAAAAGTCTTTCTTAGTATCATCACACTTTCGTTGCTTTCTTTTGGTTTGCAAGCACAAGAGAACGACAAAAAAGCAAACGAAGGTTTTCAATTTACGGTGGTTAAAGAAAACCCCATCACTTCTGTTAAAAATCAAAGCAATACGGGAACGTGTTGGTGTTTTGCATCCTTAGGATTTATGGAATCTGAACTCCTGCGCATGGGCAAAGGAGAGTACGACCTGTCGGAAATGTTCATTGTTTCGGGAACGTATAAAGAAAAAGCAGAAAGGTACATACGCCTTGATGGGTTTTTAAATTTTGCTCAAGGTGGAGCGTTTGACGACTACTTGCATATCATTCGTAAATACGGCATTGTACCCGACGAGGTCATGCCCGGACTCAATTACGGTGAAGACATGCATATGCACGGAGAATTGGCAGCCGTATTGAAAGGCATGGTTGACGGAGTCAAAAGAAACCCCAACAGAAAATTGTCCACGGCCTGGAAAAGAGCTTTGCAAGGAGCCATAGATGCTTATTTGGGAGAAATGCCGGAAACGTTTACATACGAAGGCAAAGAATATACTCCAAAATCTTTTGCATCATCGTTGGGTTTCAATCCGGACGATTATGTAAACATTACTTCCTTCACACACCATCCCTTCTACACCCAATTTGCTATAGAAGTAGCTGACAACTGGCTGTGGGGCCAATATTGGAACCTGCCTATGGAAGAGATGATGGAAGTCATTGACAACGCCATTATGAACGGATATACGGTACTTTGGGCATCCGACGTGTCTGAAATGGGCTTTGGAAGAACAGGAATTGCCATGTACCCCACAACAGAACCGTCAGAAATGGTAGGATCGGACCAAGCCAGATGGTTGCAGATGTCCGCTATGGAAAGAAGCAATGCGTTCAGAAATTTGACCGGTCCCGTAGCAGAGATTAAAGAAGTAACCCAGGAAATGCGTCAAGAAGCTTACGATAACAAACAGACCACAGACGACCACGGCATGCAGATTTACGGTATTGCCAAAGACCAAAACGGTACTAAGTATTATATGGTAAAGAATTCTTGGGGTGAAGCCGGCAATTACAAAGGATTATGGTACGTATCTGAAAAATTTGTACAATACAAAACCATGGACATTCAGGTACATAAAAACGCCATCCCAAAAGCTATTCGTAAAAAAATAAATCTGTAAGAATATGAGAAAAACGTTGACACTGCTGGTAGCGCTTCTTCTAACAGGAGCGCTGGCCGCACAGCAATACCAATTTACAAAAGTAGTTGACAATCCACACACAGAAGCCAAACATCAGGGACGCACCGGAACCTGCTGGTGCTTTGCTACGTTATCCTTATTGGAAAGTGAATTGATAAGGATGGGCAAAGAGCCTCTGGACCTGTCTGTAATGTACACGGTACGTGGAGTCTACAAAACAAGGTACTTTGACAATTACTTAAGAAGAGGCAAAGGCAACCTGGGTCCGGGCTCGCTCAGCCATACCGCAACACGTTCGGTGGCAAAATACGGACTTATGCCGCTTTCTCTTTACCCGGGCATCAACTATGAATCTGACGTTCATAACCATATAGAACTGCAAGGCTACATCAATGCCATGGCAGAAGTCCCCATCAGGATGCGCAACTTCAACCCGCAAGCAGCCCTTATGCTGGAAGCCGCTCTGGACATATACTTGGGTGAAGTTCCCGAAACCTTTGTTTACGAAGGAAAGGAGCATACCCCCCTCTCCTTTGTCAGCTACCTGGGATTGAATATGGAGGATTACGTAGAAATCACCAGTTATACACACCATCCTTTCTATCAAGAAGTTCCTTTTGAAGTCCCCGACAACTGGGAGCATGCACTGTACTATAACGTACCATTGGACGAATTCATGGCCATAGCAGACCATGCACTTACCCAAGGGTACACCCTTGCCTGGGACGGTACGCTCACCAAAAATTTTTCGCAGAAAACCGGTTTGGCTCTAGAACCGATTAAGGAAGGCAGCGATGAAGAGCTGGATGTTACTCAGGAAATCCGTCAGGACATGTACCAAACGTTCAAATCTCCGGACGATCACCTGATGCACACCACAGGCATTGTCCGCGACCAATACGGAGTAACGTACTACATTACTAAAAACTCGTACGGAACCACAGGCGCTCACGACGGCTACATATACATGTCGGAAAATTACTTCAAAGCCCGCGGCTTGTCCTACATGTTGCATAAAGACGCCGTTCCCAAAAACATCAGGAAAAAATTAGGATTTTGAGAAAGATTACAAAACATATCCCCAATGCCATCACATCGTTAAACATGTTGTGCGGTGCTTTGGGGATTGTTTTTGTATGCAGAGGCAACCTTACTACGGCTTTTTGGCTTATGGTGGTTGCCTCTGTTTTTGATTTCTTAGACGGCTTTGCTGCCCGTATGCTCAAAGCATACTCCCCTATGGGAAAAGAATTGGACTCTCTTTCAGATGTCGTGAGCTTTGGCTTGTTGCCCTCTTTTATGATGTACTCTGTCTATCGTCAAGCAGCTCCCTTGGAATGGATGTCTTTTCTTCCTTTTATATTGGTTCTTTTTTCTGCCGTACGGCTTGCCAAATTTAACGTAGACACCCGTCAAACGAAACACTTTCTGGGATTGCCTACCCCCACATCGGCTTTATTGGTAGCATCTATGGTATTGTACACCCAACACAGCAGTGTCTGGCAAAGTTGGTTTGCGTCTTGGTGGGTTATCCCTGCCCTAACCGTGTTGCTTTCAGCACTTCTGATAAGCAACATCCCTATGTTCTCCTTAAAGTTCAAAAATCTTTCTTTCAAAGAGAACGCCATACCTTTTTCCTTTCTTTTGCTTTGTGCTGTTTCCGTTCCGGTAATAGCCTTGACAGGCAGACATGTCTCCCTTATGTTGTTGTGTTGCTGTGGTCTGTATATAATAATGTCCGGAATCTTTTGGATATCCGGACATCATCGTCGTTGAATGTAAGTTATTGAATCCTTACGCTACATCCAGTTCAGGTTGTGGCCCAATTCCAAACTTTTCTACCAGTACGTTTACTACGGTGGGAGATAAGAAGGCCGGCAATGTGGGTCCCAGGTGGATATTTTTGACACCCAAGCTGAGCAACGCCAACAATACAATCACGGCTTTTTGTTCGTACCAGGCAATGTTGTAGAAAATAGGCAGGTCGTTTACGCTGTCCAAACCAAAGGCCTTTTGCAGAGCCAAAGCAATCACTACCAATGAGTAGCTATCGTTACATTGTCCGGCGTCAAGAACGCGGGGAATGCCATTGATATCACCCAACGGCAGTTTGTTGTACCTGTACTTGGCGCATCCTGCTGTCAAAATCACATTGTCCTTGGGTAAGGCCAATGCATAGTCTGTATAGTATTCACGGCTCTTATGGCGACCGTCACATCCGGCCATGACTACAAAACGTTTGATGGCACCTGTTTTCACGGCTTCTACTACTTGATCAGCCAAGGCCAATACTTGATGGTGAGCAAAACCGCCTACGATTTCGCCTTTTTCAATCTCTGTGGGAGGCTGGCATGTTTTGGCTTTTTCAATCAATTCTGAAAAATCTTTTTTGCCGCCTTCCTCACGTGCCGGAATGTGCTTGGCACCGGGATATCCTGAAGAACCGGTCGTATACATCCTATCCAAATAGGAAGCATCTTTTGCCAGAGGAACTATACAGTTTGTCGTAAAGAGAATAACTCCGTTAAAGGCTTCAAATTCTTCACGTTGCTTCCACCAAGCGTTTCCGTAGTTTCCAATAAAGTGGGGATACTTTTTGAATGCAGGATAATAGTTGGCAGGAAGCATTTCTCCGTGCGTATATACATCAACTCCTGTACCGGCCGTTTGTTCCAGCAATTCTTCCATATCTTTCAGGTCGTGACCACTGATAAGGATACCGGGGTTCTTTCCTACACCAATGTTTACTTTGGTTATTTCCGGATTTCCATAGGCCAATGTATTGGCTTTATCCAACAACGCCATAGCTTGCACGCCGTATTCTCCTGTTTTTAACACCAATGCAATAAGCTCATCTACAGGGATATCTGTACGTGACACTTGATACAGCGCTTCTTCCATAAACGCATACAGACTGCTTTCTTCGTGTCCCAAGTTGGCAGCATGCTCTGCATAAGCCGCCATACCTTTTAAACCGTATACGGTCAATTGTTTCAGGGAACGAATGTCTTCGTTGGACTCACTCAATACTCCAATAGAAGCTGCATGGGTTATGTAATCTGCTTTTTGAATATCTAAAGCAATTTCCGGCATGTCGGGAACTTGAACGCCTTCTTTTTCAGCCAATGCCAACAAATCTTTTTTCAAGGCAAAACCTTTTTCAATACGGTCTGTCAAAGCCTCGTCGTCAAAGTTGGCGTTGGTAATGGTGCAGAACAACGCATCCATTATGTAGTGGTCCACTTGATCGTCGGCTTTTCCTTTTTGACGTAAAGCCCTTTGAACAATGGCTACACCACGTGTTACGTAAATCAACAAGTCTTGCAAGGCAGCCGTACCGGCTTCTTTACCGCATACGCCTTTTACCGTACATCCTTGATTGCGTGCAGTTTCCTGACATTGATAACAAAACATGCTCATAGTAATTTCTTTTTTAAAAATGTTCGCAAATATATAAATTATTAAAAGATCATTGTATCCATTCTTCTGATTTCACTTCTCCGGAAGCAGCCATTACAATTTTTTTGACGGGAACGTACCGTTCTGCCCGTTCTCTTGCCATCCCCACCAGCTTCATAAGCCCGGAACAACAAGGTACTTCCATTACCAATACCGTCAACGTTTCTATGCCTCCCGGTCCCATCAAAACAGCCAATTTTTCTACGTAGGCATCTAAGTTTCTATCCAATTTGGGACAAGCTATGGCCAACACTTTGTTCTTCATAAAACGCTCGTGAAATCCTTCAGCTACAAAACCGGAACAGTCGGCTGCCAGCAACAAATGCGCTCCGGCAAACAAAGAGTTCATGGGGTTGATCAAGTGCAACTGCACAGGAAACTGACGAGTAGGCTGATTAGCAACGGTATAGACTGGTGTGACGGGTCTCGGTTTGGGTTGATCCAATTTCAAAGAAGAGAGATCTACTTCTATGTTGTGTTTTTTCAAATAGTCAATACCTTCTTGTAAAAAACCCAATTCTCCGTGGTCCTTCAAATGTTTGAAATGCGCCAATATCACATCTTTCCCTTTAGGTACTACACGCTCCATAACAGCCGTTTCATCATAAGGTTCGGCCTCTCTTTCTTCCAAAGAAATAGCCCCTTGTGGACAGTCGGGAATGCAAGCCCCCAATCCATCACAATATAAGTCGCTGACTATGACGGCTTTTCCATTTACCAGTTGCAGAGCTCCTTCATGGCATCCTTCTACACAAATACCGCAGCCGTCACAAAGGTCTTCATCAATTTTTATAATCGTTCTTTTCATGTTTATCAAATTCTTGGCAAAACTAGCACAGTTTCACGAAAAGCTTTTGTACCATTTGTTACAAAATGGTAAAAACACGTATATTTGTACATTATGAAAGGTCTCTACAACGCTTCTCTTTTCAAAGGGCTTGACCAAACATTCGTAGATCTTCTGTTGGACAAAGCCTATCGCCTGCATACTTACCCGACGGGAGCCTTGGTGGCTGTACAAGGAGATGCCTACAAATCGTTATTGATTGTTATAGAAGGCATGCTGCGTGCAGAAATGACAAACCCCGATGGAGCCAAAGTAATCGTAGAAGAAATCAAAGCGCCCCGCTCCGTTGCACCGGCTTTTCTATACGCCAACAACAACAACTTGCCCGTAAGTATTTTTGCCATAGAACCTTCCGTCATTCTGTCCATTCCCCGGAAAAATCTTTCAGAGATGATGCAACAAAACCAGAAAGTCCTTGAAAATTACTTAAGAGAGATCTCTGACAGAAGCCGATTCCTCTCTGAACGACTCCGTCTGATTACTTTTGGCACCATCAAAAGCAAGCTCAGATCCTATTTTATGGATATGACACACGGTATGGACAAGGAGCCTTTTTCCATACCGCACACGCATCAGGAGCTGGCAGACATGTTTGGTGTTACACGACCTGCTCTAACAAGAGCCATTGGTCAATTGGAAGAAGAAGGTATCATTCGCAAAACAGGAACACGCACATACCAATTGCTACAATGAAAAATGCATACATACTTGTTGACAACAGACCTGCTCCCGTTTCACCTTCCCGTTTTTTGACAGAACATGGATTGGCCATCTTCTTTGAAGCAGACAACAAAAAATGGTTGGTAGACACAGGTGCATCGGGCGCATTTTTAGAAAATGCAACGCTCTTGGGATTGGACATAGCGCAAGTAGATTGTTTGATACTGTCTCATAACCACAACGACCATACGGGAGGCTTGGAGCACTTTTTCAAACACAACAAAACGGCCTCTGTATACTTGTCCGAATGGATTAAGAAAAGCTCTTGTTACTCCATAAAAGAAGGAACGCCCAAAGATATTGGCATAGACAGGGAATGGTTGCGCACCTATGAAAACAGATTTGTTTATCATCCAAAACAAAATGTATTCTTAACAAAAAACGTAGCCCTGTTGGGAGATATTCCCTCAATCTATCCTTTGCCTATGGGAAATACTACATTGGGACTGCAATACGACGGCAAGCACATACCGGATCCCTTTGACCACGAACTGGCTTTGCTTGTACACACGCCATGTGGAGAAGTAATCCTATCCAGCTGCACCCATAAGGGAATTTTAAACACATTGGAAGCAGCCCGTGTCTTTGCCGGAAAACCGCCTTCTTTTTTTATTGGTGGTTTGCACCTGAAAGATGATCTGGAATCAGAAGAACAATTGGCAACGCTATCGGATTTTTTGAAAAAAGGATACCCTAAACTGCACATATATACAGGCCATTGTACCGGTGATGCTTCGTTTGGTATTTTAGAAGAACAGATGCCCTATCAAGTGACGTTATTCTATTCCGGATACAAATTCGGGCAGTTTTGCCAACAAATTATGTAAATTAGCCATTGTCTGTCCAAAAAATAGAGCAGATCTTTGCACCATGAAAACAGTACTTACTTTTTTAGCCATGCTCCCCGCTCTATTTCTAACAGCAGGATGCAATGAGTCATCAGAAAAATCAAAAGAAAATAAAATTATAGTTATGGAATTGACAAAAGAAGAATTTATCAAACGTATATACGATTACGAAAAAAATCCCAACGAATGGAAATATGCAGGGGATAAACCTGCCATCGTAGATTTTCATGCAACCTGGTGTGCACCTTGTAAAATGCTGGCACCTGTATTGGATGAAATAGCCAAAGAATACAAAGACAAAATTTATGTATATAAGGTAGATGTGGACAAGCAAGGAGAGCTGGCTGCTATTTTTGGAGTACGTAGCGTCCCTACCATTTTATGGATTCCCATGGACGACAAGCCGAGTATTTCTCAAGGTGCTCTTCAGAAAAGCCAAATGGAATCTATTGTTAAAAGCACATTGTTGAAAGAAGAAGAATAGCATTTTGTATATTTGCCGCATATGGAGTATGCGTGCATAACACCTTTGAGAGGGAGCCTGATTGTTACGGATGAACTTCATAACAATCGGGCTCTTTTCCGTAACAACGAACTGTACAAATTCATTTGGGTTCGCAAAGGGACCGTCAACCTGAAAGTAGACCACGTACTGCTTCCGTTGGAAGAGAATCAAATACTTCCTCTATCGAGCATTCACAACATCCAATTTGAAGAAGTAAACGGACAGTACGTTTCCATCCTATTTAACAGCAATTTCTATTGTATTTATAAGTCAGATGACGAAGTGTCCTGCAACGGATTTCTTTTCACGGGATACTCCAATTTGATGCTCTTGAATATTGACAAAATACAATCCATCACTCTTGAACGCATCTTTTCAGATATGATGCTGGAATACGACACGGAAGATGCTCTTAAAGAAGAAATGCTGCGCCTGCACTTGAAGCGTTTTATTGTCACCTGCACCCGCATAGCAAGAGACACCTTATCCATTGATCCCATGAACGAACAAGGCTTTGATTTGGTTCGTCAATTTTATATCTTAGTAGACAGATTTTTTAAAGAAAAGAAAAAAGTAAGTGACTACGCACATATGCTCAACAGGTCCCCTAAAACGTTGACCAATTTGTTTGCCATTTACAATTTGCCTGCTCCACTGCAAGTCATTCACGAACGTATTGCTGCTGAAGCCAAACGTTTGCTGTTATACAGCAACAAAAAAGCCACGGAAATTGCAGAAATCTTAGGGTTTGACGATGTTGCTTCTTTTAGTCGTTTTTTTAAACGAAATTCGGGAATTAGTATAAGTGCCTTTAAAAAAGCCAACAGGTAACATGAAACCATTTCATTTCCTAAAAATCACCCTTTGTGCCTTGACCGCTTTCCTCTTTTTAAGCTGTCTTCAGGACAAACCGTACATATCTTACAAAGACACCATTGAAGATATGGATATCACGCAATTTCTAGGAACGATGTACGAAGTGGCTCAGTTGGGAAGACCAAAGAAAGAACAAGTAGCGCAAGTGCTTTACAAGAGTTCCAGCGATTCCAAAGGCAGTATTCAGTTTACGGTAGAAAAAACAAAATATACCATCTACGGTCCTGTACAAATCAGAAAAGGTGTGTTGAGATGGAATGAGGACTTTCCGGGGGTCCTACGAGTCTCTTTCTATTTAAATTTCTATAAAGATTATTACATTTTATACCTGGCAGACGATTATTCTGTTTGTTTGATCAGCAACGATTCGGCTTCACGACTTTGGATTTTAGCAAAAAATATTGATATCAAAAATGAAGACTTCATTGCTATTGATGAAAAAATAACAGAACTGGGATTTGACAAATCAAAAATATACTGGACAGAAGATATCTTTTAAGTAGAACCCACTACTTCTTTTTCCAATGCGCTCAGCTGTTCTTCCAGTTTGGCATCGGCCTCTTCCCAATCGTCGTTCATTTCCAATTGTTGACGTACTCCAAAGTAGTATTTGATTTTTGGCTCCGTGCCGGAGGGTCTCACACTGGCCACCGCATTGGAGGCCGTGATAAATTGTATCACGTTCGATTTTGGCAATTGGATGGTATATCGCAAATCGCTCACTGTATCAATGGTTTCTCCTTTCAGGTAGTCGTGTACCAACACAACAGGCGATCCCATCAATTGAGTAGGAGGTTGTTCGCGCAGTTGGTTCATAGTAGCCGCTATCTGCTTCATGCCATCAATTCCTTTTAATGTCACAGATACTGTCTTCTCTTTAAAGAAACCAAAACGAACGGTGATTTCACGTAGGACATCCAAAAGATCTTTCCCCTGATCGGCAGCCCAACATGTCGTTTCTGCCATAAGGGCGCAGGAGACGACCGCATCTTTATCACGCACGTGTTCTCCCACATTGAAGCCATAACTTTCCTCTCCTCCGCATATAAATGTTTTCACTCCTTCATGTTCTTTGATGACTTCCGCTATGTATTTAAATCCCGTAAGTACATTGTAACAAGTTACTCCGTATTGACGGGCCATGACCTGTATCAAATCCGTTGTTACTATAGTCTTGACAATGTACTCCCTACCTTTGATTTTTTTCTTTTCTCTCCATTTCTCCAACATATAATACGTCAACAAGACGGCAATTTGATTCCCGTTCAAAAGGACCATATTCCCTTTTTTATCACGCACGGCCACTCCCATTCTGTCGCTGTCAGGATCCGTAGCCATTACTAGTGAAGCCTCCGTTTCTGCTGCTTTGTCCAAGGCCATTTTCAAGGCAGCCGGCTCTTCCGGATTGGGAGAATCTACCGTTGGAAAATTCCCGTCTGTCACATCTTGTTCCGGCACATGTATCACGTTTGTAAAGCCCATTTGCTGCAATGCCGCAGGAATCAACCGTACGCCTGTTCCATGAAGCGGCGTATACACAATCTTCATATCTGCATGCTTCTCAATAGCTTTTGGGCTCAGATTGATCAATCCCAAGATGGCATCCAAGTACATACGGTCCATTTCTTCTCCCAAAAAAACAATCTCGCCGTTCCCTCCCGTAAATTGCACTTGTTCCGGTGTTAAGATTTTTCTGACCTCTTCAATAATCATCCTATCGTGTGGAGGAACTACTTGAGCTCCATCGTTCCCGTAGACTTTATAGCCGTTGTATTCCTTAGGATTATGACTGGCTGTAATCACAACGCCCACGTGGCATGCAAAATGCCTGACGGTAAAACTCAGCTGTGGCGTAGGCCGCAACGCATCGTACAAATACACAGTAAAATCATTGGCTACCAACACATCGGCCACTATACGCGCAAATTCCGGAGAATTGTTCCTGCAGTCGTAAGCAATCGCTGCCTTGTGCGGCCCTTCATACGTCTTTTTTACATATTCAGCCAATCCCTGCGTTACCATGCCTATGGTATACCGGTTCATCCTGTTTGTTCCCACTCCCATAACGCCCCTCAATCCTCCCGTGCCAAATTCCAGATTTTTGTAAAAAGCATCTTCCAGCATCACCGGATCTTCTTCCATCAGCCTGCGCACCTCGGCTTGCGTTGTTTCGTCGTAAGAGGGTCCCAACCAGTCTGTAGCCCTTTCCACGTATATTCTTTCCATAGTTTGTTTTATATTAAAAAATCTATCCCCGACTGCCAATGAGGTATGTCAAGTTCCAATAAATCAGCTATTTTTTGAGCAGACATGACAGAGTATAACGGTCTCTGTGCCAGGCCAGGCCGGTCCGGAGTGCCGGACTCAAAAGGCTTTATCCCGGCTAAGACCACCCCGGGCTCTTTTGCTCTTATTTTGTCCCTTACGGCACAAGCAAACGTATACCGCGTACAGCCTCCGCCCGTATTCGTATAATGATACAACCCGTTGGTAATTCCTCTGTGCATAAGGACAAACAACGCCTCTGCCAAGTGCGGAGCGTACGTAGGGGAATTCTTTTGCGAATGTTCTATACGCAACGGCTCTTTATTGCTCCTGAGCAACCGCGGTATAGCCGCCAAGAAATTCTTGGAATGCAAAGAATAAATCCAGCTGGTTCGTATGACAATCCCTTTTTCATAAGAAAGTACAGCCAGTTCTCCTTCCCTTTTAGAAGCTCCGTATACGTTGATGGGATTTGTGGGGTCTTCTTCTGTATACGGCGTATCTTTAGTTCCGTCAAAGACATAATCTGTTGAAATATGCACCAAAACAGCTCCTGCCTTTTGGCAAGCCGCTGCCATGGGCTCCAGACAGCGAGCATTTAGTAAAAAGGCTTCTTCTTGCTGAATTTCAGCTTGATCCACATGTGTAAACGCCGCTGTATTGATTACGTAATCCGGCATCTGTGCCGCTATTGCCCGGGCTACCGCCTTTTCATCCGTCACATCCAATTCTGCACGGGAATACGCTACCAAATGCACCTTGTCCATCCCGGCAGCTACTTGTTGCACCACAGTGCCCAAACCTCCCCCGGCACCTGTTACCAATACTTTCATACATACAAAGGTATTAAAAAGTATCTTTGTACAGATGAAAAGACCTTACAAGAAGTACGTATTCCTACTTATGGGTATTTCCCTGCTCTTGCGAGCCTTGGTAGCGGCTCTTACAGACCTGGGCAACGACGAAGTCTATTACTGGACGTATGCCTTGTATCCCGATTGGAGTCACTTTGACCACCCTCCTATGGTAGGTTGGATCATCAACTTGTTTACCGGCAACCTGGCGTTAGACACCCCCTTTATGCTCCGACTACCGGCATTGGTTTTGGGTACGCTCAATACATGGCTTATTTGGCGTCTAGGCCTACTGACCGGGAACAAAAAAACAGGATGGTACGCCGCCCTGTTGTACACCGGTTCTCTATACGCTACCGTTCTTTGTGGAACGTTCATCCTCCCCGACACTCCCTTGGCCACCTTTTACCTGGCCTCCCTGTATTTTATGCTCAGAGCGTGCGGTTGTACAAACAACGCACAAGAAAAACCTTCTCACTTTCTATGGGCCGGCTTCTTTGCAGGTGCCGCCATGCTTAGCAAATACACAGGTGCTTTCCTCTGGCTGGGCACCCTGCTGTATCTCCTGTTCTACAACAGGAAAACTTTCAAGAACCCTTGGTTATGGGCCGGCATGTTCGTATCGTTGGTACTGGTAAGCCCCGTCGTTTGGTGGAATGCCACCCATGCAGCTACCGGGCTTTCTTTTCACGCAAACCGAATAGCCTTTTTTGGAAGAAAACCACAGCTACTAAGTTTGGGTAGAGAAGTACTCGGTTCCTTCTTATACAACAACCCCGTACAAGTCATCCTCTTGTTGGGTTCCATCTGCTATTACATACGTCTGAAACGCACACAGCAGACAGGAAACAGGAACGGCTCTACCGATCATACTCCTTCTTTACCCCTATCCCCTGCGCTTTTTCGCATGGTTCTGTTCCAATCGGTACCTATGGTAGCCACTTTTCTCTTCTTTTCCCTCTTCCGGGATACCTTGCCGCATTGGAGTGCCCCTGCTTTTTTCCCGCTTTGGCTCTTTACAGCCGCTGTACTGGCAAAACGCAACACGCGCAAACCGTTCCGTTGGTCTTTGGGCTTTACGGCTGCAGTGCTTATTTTGGGCACCTTGCAAATCCGCACCGGGATGATTCCTTTACCTAAAGCCGAGGCGGAAACGACTTCCGATGACCCCTACGCCGAACTGGGACGACACGATGTCACTTTGGATATGTACGGGTGGAAACAACTGGGAGAAGCTTTTGGCCGCCTGCAGCAAGAACAGGAAACGTTGTACGCTTTAAGCAACGGAGAGGAAGGCATGCCACCCGGCGCCGCCGTACTGGCTACTCGCTGGTTCCCCGCAGCCCATTATGATTATTACGTAGCCAAACCCAACGGCACCGTAGTCAAAACAACAGGTCCTCTTGATAAAACCCATAAATACCAAGCCATAACGCAAGACCGAGGCGGCATCCAACCCCAAGAACAGCTGTACTACATTGCATCTAGCCGTTACTCACAAACGGTTCAAGGCATCCTTCCCTTAGATACGGTATTTGTGTACCGCAACAAAAAACCGGTGATCAGATACATCATAAGCAAAGTAACGCATTAAGTCTACAACCTATGAAAAAAACAATAGTTTTTATATCCAAAACAGGGCTCGTGGCCGGAATTCTTGCTGCGACCATTTGCTGCAAACCTACTGCCCATATTTCTTTCTCACCGGATACGCAATGGAAATTTCGCACAGGAAACGACCTTGCCTGGGCAGATCCCCAAACGGATGACAGCCTGTGGGATGCCCTCTCCATCACTACGTGCTGGGAGGAACAAGGATACCCCGGTTACGACGGGTACGCCTGGTACCGCAAAGAAATCACTCTACCGGAAGATTTTGCTCGTTCCGTAACGTATTACAAAGGCCTGGAAGTGCGTTATGAAAACGCAGACGATGCCGATGCGTTGTATTTCAATGGCCGATATATAGGACGCACAGGGGATTTTCCGCCCAATTACAAAAGTGCCTACGGTCTGGAACGTTCCTACGTAGTACCGCTTGCCTATATCCACACAGATGCTCCCAATACGATCGCCATAAAAGTTTATGACGACGGCGGAGAAGGCGGTCTTCTGACGCCTTCCGTAACGTTGTGGCCCGTTACTCCGGCACCGGTCATTGAAACACAAGCCCACGTGTTGGCAGAAGACGGCGTATTCCTAGAAAACGAACTGCACAGGATGCATCTGACCATACGCAATCCGGAAGATGGCAAACGGAAAGTACGCGTACACATGAGCGTATCTACCGACGACCACAAACCGGTAAGTCAAAAAACGTACAAGGCCAATCTCCGCCCCGGAGCAGGCATGACGTGGGAAGACCATATACAACTGCAAGGTCCCGGCTTTTACAGATGTTCTCTTTTTGTAACGGCAAGCGGTTACGATTTGGAACCCGTAGCGTTCAACTTTGGGAGCGAACCGGAACAAATCACTTCCATACCCGATGCCCCGGAAGATATGGACACTTTCTGGGCAGAGACCCGGGCGCTGTTGGACGCCGTTCCTATGAAGCCTACGCTCAAACTGTTGCCGGAACACTCCCGCGGTCCGCGCAACGTGTACCTGGTACAGATGCAATCGTTTGGCCATGAAACCATAGGCGGGTATTACGCCGTACCCAAGAAGCGGGGTAAACATCCCGTCATTATGACTTTTATGGGATACGGTTCCAATCCGTGGATTCCCAAATCGGAAGAAGATCCCGATTTCATCACCTTTGTCGTTTCCGTACGCGGCCAAGGCATTTACAAAGCCGGCAACCGGTACCGCAATCAATGGTTTATCAGCGGCCTGGAAAGCAAAGAAACGTATTACTACCGCGGTGCCTACATGGACCTGGTACGCGCCCTTGACTTTGTATGCAGCCGGGCCGAGGCGGATGCAAACCGGATTTGTGCCCAGGGAGCCAGCCAAGGCGGTGCACCACCCTGTCATCGAGCGCACACAACGCCATAGTGAATGGACCGCCTTGGCTGGCTCCCTGGGCACAAATCCGGTTT
>DUNA01000076.1 GCA_012839605.1 Bacteroidales bacterium | reverse complement strand
AGAAGGCAACAGCTATTTCCAGATGTTGCAGAGCGGGACTCCCGTTAACCCGGCATCTTGGTGCCGATAAATTCTCTGATGACAGATTGGTAAGGGATGTACTGCTCCTGGGTAGGCAAAATCTTCGTAAAATAGCTGAGGAAGTTCAACAGCCGCAGTGCCTGTGGATAAGCCGGTGAAACAGGCGGAATCTGGTGCAAAAGCGGCTCGGCATATCTTTTCAAAACAGCCAGTTCATACAGCAAAGCCGAGTTGAACATCACGTCTGCTTGTTCTTGGAAGGGGAAAATGTTTTTTCTTTCTCCTGCGCTTATGCTAGGCCAGCGTAGGATGGTTTCTTCTGCCGTTGCACCACGGAATTGTGCGTCGCGCACCATTCTGCGTATCATGCGGGTGTCTGTAGTGGAAATGCCGTTGTTTTCATCCATGGACAACGAGGTCAATGCCGAGGCGTAAATCCGGAATTTTACCCCTGAAGGGATTTTTTCTGTAAGACGGGGGTTTAATGCGTGGATGCCTTCCATGATTAAGATTTGGTCGTCACTCAGCTTGAGCTTTTTCCCACGGAAAGAACGGGTACCTGTGAAAAAGTCAAAATGCGGTACTTCTATTTCTTTGCCATCCAGCAATTCTGCCAGTTGTTTGTTTAGAAACGGCACGTCCAGAGCGCGGATGGTTTCAAAATTGTATTCTCCGTGTTCATCTATGGGAGTGTCTTCTCTGTTGAGGAAGTAATTGTCCATTTCCAATACGACGGGACGCAGCCCCAACACTTTCAATTGTGTGGCAATACGTTTAGACGTAGTCGTTTTGCCGCTGCTGGAAGGTCCGGCAATCAACACCAATTTGAGCCGTTCTTTGTGTTTGTGAATTTTGTCTGCTATTTCTGCATACCTACGGCTGTGAAACGCTTCCGATGTGAGTATCAGATCTTTTGTCAAACCGCTTTGTGTTTTTTTGTTCAACGTACCTATATCTTTCACACCCATAATGTTTGCCCACTGTACATGCTCTTCAAATATTTCCACTAGTTTGTACAAACGCGGTTTCCCATCCAATTGTTGGGGGTTGTCCGGTTGAGGATATTGCAACAAAAAGCCTGTGTGGAAAAGGCAGAGATTGAATTTGGTAAGGTACCCGGTAGAAGGAACAAGAGGGCCGTAGAACGTATCCGGTGTGTCTTCCAGGTAATAGACAGATGCGTAAAAGTGTCCTCTGGTTTTTTGCAACAATGCCTTTTGAGGAAATCCGTTTTCCAAAAAAACACGTTGCGCTTCTTCTGCAGATACTTTTTCTCTTCTGAAGGGAATGTCTTTTTCAACAAGAGCCATCATGGTATTGTACAACATCTCCATATCCTCTTTCGTTTCTTCTCTGTTGTCAGGGAAGTCCAGGTCGCAATACAGCGCGTTTTCTACAGAATACGAAATACGCAACCGAGCTTCAGGAAAGACCTTTCGAACAGCCTTTTGTAAAAGGAAAGAGAGGGAGCGGATGTATGTCCTTCTGCCGTCGGGATGGGAGTAATCCACAAATTCCACTTGATGGGGGTTGTACAATACGTAATCCAGGCTCTTCAACCTGTTGTCCACCAGGGCTGCCAAGTGATTTTTGGCTTTATCCCCGTGGAGTTCTTTATTCAATGTGTGTAATGATTTGTTCATTTTCTAGCTTCTTTTAACCATTCCACAAGGAACTGCCCTGTATAGGAACGGCTGTTTTGGGCCAATTCTTCCGGTGTGCCAACACCTACTACAAAGCCTCCTTCGGCTCCGCCTTCCGGCCCCATGTCTATGATATAATCTGCACCGGCAATGATGTCCGGATGGTGTTCAATGATCAATACGGTATTTCCTTTGTCTGTCAACGCGTGCAAAATGCCCAACAATACTTTGACGTCTTCAAAATGCAAGCCGGTAGTAGGTTCGTCCAAGATGTACAAGGTATTTCCCGTAGATGTTCGGGACAATTCCGCAGCCAATTTTACGCGTTGGCATTCTCCGCCGCTCAAGGTAGTGGAAGGTTGTCCCAGTTTGATGTATCCCAACCCTACATCTTGCAACGTTTTTATTTTCTGTATGATGGAGGGTACGTTTTTGAAGAAGTCCACGGCTTCGTTTACCGACATATTTAGGACTTGGTAGATGTTTTTTTCTTTGTACTTAACGGCCAGCGTGTCGCTCTTGTATCGCTTGCCTCTGCATTCGGGGCAGGTGATATGCACGTCCGGCAGGAAGTTCATTTCTATGACTTGCACCCCGGCTCCTTTGCAAGCTTCGCATCGGCCTCCTCGGATATTAAAAGAAAAGCGGGAAGCTTTGAATCCACGTACTTGCGCATCGGGAGATGCTGCAAAAAGTTTACGGATGTCACTAAAAACGTTGGTGTATGTAGCGGGATTGCTACGCGGAGTTTTGCCAATGGGAGACTGGTCCACTTCCACCACTTTATCTATGTGTTCCACACCTGTAATGGCTTTGTAGGGTAGAGGCGTCTTTTTGGAGCGATAAAATTTTTGGGTGAGAATGGGTACGAGAGTTTCGTTTACCAAGGATGATTTTCCGCTGCCGCTTACGCCGGTAACGCAAAGAAAACAACCTAATGGAATATCTACTGTTACGTCCTTCAGGTTGTTCCCCGAGGCACCACAGATGCGTAAGGTGTGTCCATTGCCCGGTCGTCTTTCATCCGGTATGGGGATGCATCGTTGCTCTGTCAAGTACTGCCACGTGAAACTTTCCGGATGGGCGCTTTTCAAAAACTCCTGCATGGGTCCGGCATAGAGTAATTCTCCTCCGCGACGGCCGGCACCCGGCCCCAAGTCTACCAACCAATCTGCATGGCATATGGTTTCTTGATCGTGTTCCACTACAATGATGGTATTTCCGCTGTCCCGCAATTTCATAAGTGCGTGAATCAACTTCAGGTTGTCCCGTTGGTGCAATCCAATACTGGGTTCGTCCAAGATGTACAACACGTTGACCAGGGTGGAGCCAATTTGTGTAGCCAAACGAATCCGCTGGCTTTCTCCTCCGCTTAATGTACGCGTGCTTCTGTTGAGAGACAAGTAGGAGAGACCCACATCCAATAAAAACCGGAGTCTATCGCGCAACTCTTTCAAGATGTCGGAAGCAATCTTTTTTTGCCGCTCAGAAATGTTGTCCTCTACGTTTT
>DUNA01000075.1 GCA_012839605.1 Bacteroidales bacterium | reverse complement strand
CTCGGAGAACCATCTCGGATCTGGAATTGAAACGATTGCAAGGCAGGAATTATCCTTCTGTGCGACTGAATGCCGGTTACGGATACCGCCAAGAATGGGGACCCACAATAGGGGCCTCTATGGGTTTTTCATTGTACGATGGGGGAAACAGAAAGCGAGAGCAAGCCAACGCACGGTTGAATATAGAAAACACCCGTTTGCAGCAAGAACAGTTGGAGCAGGCTGTACAAGCAGAATTGGCCGGTTTGTGGCTTGCCTATACCAACAATTTGAATTTGTGGGAAATAGAAAAAAACAACTTGCAAGTAGCCAGGAGCAACTACGAAGTAGCCATGGAAAGGTACCGCTTGAGTGAGTTATCAGGAATTGCCTTAAGGGAAGCGCAGTTGAGCCTTCTTAAATCTGAAGAGAGGCTTTCCACGGTAGAGTATAGCATAAAAATATGTGAAATATCTTTACTTTTGTTGAGTGGCACTATTCTTACAGCAGTATTATAACAAATTATGAAAAAAATAAGCTTTTCTTTCATTGCGTTATTAATGATATTTTCCTGCACCATGAAAGACAATCCATTATTAGAAATCACACAAGAGGGATACGGACAACCGCCTTTTGATAAGATCATGCTCAAGCATTACAAACCGGCTTTTGAGCATGCTATAATAAAAGCAAAAAAAGAAATCGATTCGATTGCCTACAACCCGGAAGCACCTACTTTTAAGAATACCATAGAGGCTTTGGAACTGGCGGGCGAGCACGTAGAATGGATTGCGTATATTTTCTTTAATCTAAACGAAGCCGAGACTTCCGATAAAATGCAGCGATTGGCCGGAGACATGTCTAAACTGATGACGGAATTTTACTTGTTTGCTTCATTACATACAGACTTGTTTCAACGTGTGAAGCATGTGTATGAACAGGCAGACTGGAGCATCCTTACACAGGAAGAAGCCCGTTTGTTAGAAATAACGTATAGGAATTATATACGTACCGGGGCAAACTTAGATGAGCAGGAGAAAAAAACATACAGCTGGATTCAAGAGCGTTTGTCGGTAACGGCTATTGAGTTTTCCAGCAATGTGTTGGCAGCCACCAACGAGTATGTGCTAAAGATTATAAAGGAAGAAGATTTAGCCGGGCTTCCGGATTATATGCGAGAAATGGGGAGAGAAGCGGCCTTGGCCGGGAAGGAAGACGGATGGATATTTACCCTGCACAGCCCAAGCTATTTAGGTTTTATGAAGTATTGTGAGAACAGGACGTTGCGTGAGCATATGTGGAAAGCCATAAACACCCGCTGTTTGGACAAACACAGCAACCGCGCTTTGATTAAAGAAATTGTAGACCTGAGGATTCAAACAGCTCGCATATTGGGTTATGAAACCTTTGCAGACTATATGTTGGAAACACGTATGGCAAAGAATCCGGAAACAGTAAATGCTTTTTTAGAGGAATTGATGGAAAAGACGTTGCCTTTTGCCAAAAAAGAAGTGGCAGAAGTGCAACAATATGCACGGTCTAAAGGATTCAACGGGTTGTTGATGCCTTGGGATTTCTCTTTTTGGTCAGAAAAATTCCGTCAAGAAAAATACGACCTGGATGACGAACTGTTAAAGCCGTACTTTTCATTGGAAAACGTCCAGCAGGCTTTTTTTGATTTGAGCAAAAGATTGTTTGGTTTGCATTTTGTCAAAGAAACAAATGTATCTGTTTACCACCCCGATGTCCAAGTTTACAGGGTGACGGACGAAAGGGGCAAGTTTCTAGCACTGCTTTATACAGATTATTATCCAAGACCTTCCAAGCACCAAGGGGCATGGATGACCACCTATAGACAACAACATTTCAGAGAGGGCAGGGAATTGCGTCCTTTTGTATCGCTCGTAGCTAATTTGACAAAACCGACGGCCACCATGCCGGCGTTGCTCACGCAAAATGAAATCACTACGTTGTTTCACGAATTTGGTCATTGCTTACAAGGGATATTATCGGAAGGCACGTACGGGACTTTGACAGGGACTAATGTAGAACGAGATTTTGTGGAGTTTTCTTCCCAGTTGATGGAATATTGGGCTTTTGAGCCGGAATTTCTACGTACGTATGCAATACATTACAAAACAAAGGAACCTATTCCTCAAGAGCTGATTGAGCGCATTGTGGCTTCCAGAAACTTCCTGGTGGGCTATGCACAAATCAGGCAATTGCATTTTGCAAAAATAGACATGGCCTGGCACCATGTAACAGAAGTTCCGCAAGAAGATGTGGTACGTTATGAAGAGAAAACACTAGAGGGCTTTCATTTGCTTACCAGCATACCGGGTATGTCTCTTTCTTCTTCGTTAACGCATGTTTTTTCAAGCGGTTATGCGGCCGGATATTATTCGTACAAGTGGTCGGAAGTATTGGGTGCAGATGCTTTTGAGTATTTTAAAGAAGAAGGAATTTTTAACAAGCACTTGGCAGACAAGTTGAGGGAACACATCTTATCCCGCGGCAACATAGAAGCTCCTGATGTATTGTACAGAAAGTTCCGCGGACGCGACCCGGATCCCGAGGCGCTTATCCGCAAATTGTTTTCAGATTAAAGAGGTTCGGCATTTTCGTATATGAAAGAAATTTGCATACTGCTGCTATAGGAGTTTCCAAAAAAATTGCCTGAGCTTTTCAAAGTTGCCGTTCCTCCAAGATAGAGAGTTAAAGGACGGGATTTACTCACTTCAAAAGGAGGTTCAAGATGGAATGTAATATTTGACAGAATTATTTCTCCTGCCCCTGCATCTTTACCGGTACCTATCATAGGTATATTTGATGGCGCAATGATATTGGTAACAACAATAGTACCTTCTCCTTCACATTCCAAATACAATTCTGCCGGATAAAAATCTTGATCCAATATAATAAGGTTTCCTAAGGTCTGCCGGGTTGCCACACCGTTTCTGTCTACCACAATGATGATTTGTGCTTGTGCTCCTTGGACAGTGACGTTGCCAAAATGGAAATTTCTGAACAAAGTAACCCTTAGTTCTTGTGTTTCATTTTGCGCAGAAGGACCGTTTTGTGCAAAAAGTACGGAAGAAACAAACAGAAGAAAAAATAGAAATACCGGTTTGTAATTCATGATCAAGGTAGATCCAATTGTGCAGAAGCATACGTTTGCGGGCGTACATCGGATTGTGCTGTATAGGTAACAAGCAACTTTCCTGATTGGTAATCAATTCCCTCTTCTGCCAGTTGCAGTTGAAATTTTCGTATGGTGTTGGGAGTATAAACTGCAATTCCGTTGACTATGCCCACTCGTGTTTCCATGCCGTTGGGCGCCACATGTGTTACAGTTATATCACCATATACAGACATGTTTCCTGAACGATTAAAAGTAAATCCCAGATAGGTCTGTCCTTCTTCATCTTTTGTCAATCCCAAATCTAAAATGCTTACTTTCGTAGTATTCTCTCCTACCTGGATAATTACCGGTATGGTAATTCCAAAAATGGGAATCAGCCGTATACTAACGGCAGTAGTGTCTGCGTCTGGATCTATTTCGCCTAAGGCCAGTTCATCGGGTACTGCACGGAAATATACGTGGGACCTATACTCTCCCGGCTCTAGTCGTTCTCTGCCCAGAACCTGCATGCGAACCGTTTGGGATTCGCTAGGTTCTAAAAATATGTTGCGGGGGAAGAATCGCAGATGCTTGTCTGCAAAAAACTGTCCGGGATCCGGTTCTGTAATTTCTTCAAATGCGCCATCTTCTGTCATTCTGTACTGTACAAACGAAATGTTGTAACGCGCCGCCTCCTGACCTGTGTTTGCCAGATTCAATTCCATAACTCTTCGCGAACCGTCAAAAACAACGCGACGAGGCGTAACAAGTAAGTTGCCCTGTCCAAACACTGGTGTAAAGACACCCGTCAAAGAAGACAATACCAGAAAAATGGAAATATTTCTAAATAAACGCATGATAAGCCTATTAAATATATACAGTTCAACAAATATAGTATAAAAAAATAATAACTACATGTTGAACTGTGAAAAGAGGGGGAATATTGCTATCAATCGTATGAGAAGATGAGGGTATAAGTACCGTAATATTGACCAACAGGGTTATCTGCTATGGTTCCTACTTGCAGACTGGCGCCTAAATACAGGGTTAGTTTGCCGTCGGAGTCTAGTATGGGAGATTGTGATGGGTACAAAACCCAGGTATCTACGGACATTTTGTGTGACGGATTTTCTATTTGAGCAATCTGTGAGGGAGCAGGGAGTGTAATACTTATGGCACTTTCCGGATATCCTCGCACTTCATAAATAGCCGGGCCTTCATGGCCTCCCACTGCCAAGTGAACAGAACTTCCGGTGGTGGTTCTGTAAACAGAGGGGATGGCACTTACAATGATACTTCCTGTTCCTTCACCATCTATAAAAAACCTACCAAAGCCTAACGGAGATATTTCAGACGCCGACAAAACTTCTACCAATTCTGCCGTTATTGTCCCAACAACTTCCGGATCTTGTGCAGATAAGGGTGTGGGAACAGATATAAAATACAGTCCGGCAGCTATCAAGAAGGTATATAATTTGAATCTGTATTTATTTGTGGTCATGGCAATAAAAAACTATGATGTTTATAAAAAACGCTTCCCACAGATGGAGAAGCGTTCAAATACATTGGGGACCGAAACTTCAAATTCCTGCAATCAGGGGTACTGGAAAGTAACAGGATAAGTTCCTGAGTAAAGTCCTTTGCTCAGTCCTGCATCAGAAGCCAGAATATTCAAAACGCCTCCAACATAGATGGTAGCTTCTCCGGAAGTGTTCAGTACAGGCGCTGTCTCAGAGGCTGTAAAAGACGCTATCTCTAATTTGTGAGCGGAGTTGGTTGCGTGTGTCAGTTCAACGGCAGTAGTTGGCAAGCCTACATTTACTGTTGAACCGGAATAACCGCTGATTAAGAATTCAGCAGAGGCGGGATTTCCGCCACCAACAAGAAAAACGTCGCCACCTTTTGTACGAGTACCTGCAGTAACCGCTGCAATGCTAATTGTACCGACTGCGGATCCGGGAAGAAAACGGCCAAAGTTTAATTGTGTGACTTCAGTAGCTGTGAGTGCTTCTACCAATTCTGCAGAAGCTGTGGCTGTAACTGTTTCTTGGGCTTTGAGGCTCACGGAAAACCCTGTTAACAGCAAACCAAAGATAAGTGTGATTGTGAGCTTTAAACAATAAACACTCCAAATTAT
>DUNA01000074.1 GCA_012839605.1 Bacteroidales bacterium | reverse complement strand
AAGGCAAAAGTGTACGAGGTGTACAACATGTACGTTTCGTGTTCTCCCAGATTGTACTGCTGCGATAGCAGCCAAAAGAAGGCGTAATGCAACAACGCAGTCAGGAGCAACAGTTTTGTGTAGCCCCTTGCAATTCGTTTGTCGTATTGCGATTTATCGCTCAGGAAACTGAGCGTTTCTTCGTGCAAGTTGAAGGCAAGCTTACGTAGAACTTTTCTTAACGTAAGGGGAATGAATCCGGCATATATGAATCCGATAATCAGGATTCCCAATTTAATCCAAATCATAGACCAGCAATTGGGAGCTGAAGATACAAGAAATCAGCGAGATTCACAAGAGGCTTTACGCCGGCGTAGGATTATCTGCCAGGGCAAAGGACAGAGTTCCCTGCACGCACAGTTCTCCGTTTACGCGGGCCTCGGCTTTTATAAAAAACACCATGGCTTTTTGTCGGGTGATGTAGCCGCTGACTTCCACGGTATCGCCGGGGCGCACTTGTCTTTTGAATCGGACCTTGTCCAAGCCGGTATAGAACGGTGTTCTGCCGGCCATCTGCTCTTTGACCAACAGGCTGCAACACTGTCCCATGATTTCACATAAAATGACGCCGGGAACGACCGGGTATCCGGGAAAGTGTCCCTGCAGGAAGTATTCCGTTCCTTTTACAGTGTAGCGGCCATGGGCCACGTTGTTTTCATCAATGTTCATCTGATCCACAAGAAGCATGGGCTCCCTGTGAGGCAGGAATTGCATAATTTCTTCTTTGTTCATCATAATTGTTTGTGTTTTCGTAACGCCACGCTGGCGTTGTGGCCTCCAAATCCAAGGGAGTTGGAGAGGCCTATGGTAATGTTTGCTTGGCGGGCTATGTTGGGTACGTAATCCAGATCGCACAACGGGTCGGGGGTTTCCAGACCGATGGTCGGGGGTACTATGCCGTGCTCCAAAGCCAGGGCGGTGGCTATGACTTCCACGGCACCGGCAGCTCCCAGCATGTGTCCGGTCATGGATTTGGTAGAGCTGATCAAAGCTTGCCGAGCCGCTTCTTCTCCAATAGCTGTCTTGATGGCGGCCGTTTCTGTGGGGTCGTTTAGCGGCGTACCGGTACCGTGTGCGTTGATATACAGACGGTCTTTTTGGTTGTAGTCCGAGCTTTTCAAAGCCAGGTGCATGGCGCGGGCAGCTGCTGAACCGTCGGGCTTGGGTGCTGTGTAATGGAACGCATCGCATGTGTTGCCGTAGCCGGTTATTTCTGCGTAGATCTTGGCACCGCGGCGTACAGCCCGTTCGTATTCTTCCAGTACAATGATACCGGCTCCCTCGCCCATCACAAATCCTTCCCGTTCCACATCAAAGGGAATGGAGGCGCGGAATGGGTTGTTGGAGCGCGATAAGGCTCGGCTGTTGTTGAATCCGCCTACGGCTAGCGGTGTAATGGCCGCCTCGGCCCCGCCCGTAATAACGGCGTCTGCGTATCCGTGACGGATGGCCAGGAAGGCTTCACCAATGGCGTGTGTGGAGGTGGCACAAGCTGTGACAATGGGCAGGCAGGGACCTTGTGCGTTGTGAGCTATGGCCACGTTGCCCGAGGCCATGTTGGCGATCATGGTGGGTATGAATAGGGGCGAAACGCGATTGGGGCCTCGGTCTTGGAATTTTTTGCATTCTGCAATAAACGTGTGGATGCCTCCGATGCCGGAGCCGATATAGACGCCCAACCGTTCCGGTTCTGCATTGGGGCGGCTTTGGTCCATGGCCTGCTTGGCTGCTGCCATGGCGTACAGGGTAAAGAGGTCGGCTTTGCGGGCAGTGGGGGCATTTATTTCGTAGGCCAAGGGGTCAAAATCCTTGACTTCCGCAGCTACTTTTACGCTCAAATCGTCTGTGTTGAATGCGCGGATAAAATCGATTCCACAGGCGCCCGTCTTCAGGCTTTCCCAAAAGGTCTGGACGCTATTTCCTACAGGGGAAATGACGCCCATACCGGTAATGACTACTCTCTTCATAAAGTGGTATTTATAGTTTTAACAAGACAGAGGCTTGGTTGACCATGTCTTCTATGATGTCCTTTGCCGGTTGGATTTTTTTGATTAATCCGGCACTTTGTCCGGCCATGTAGCAGCCCATTTGTTGGTCACCTTCCTGTACAGCTCGGCGTAGGGCGCCGGCACCAAATTCGTCGGCTTCTTGTTGGGTAACGTCGGGGCTGTCTTCCATTTGGGCAAACTTGCGTGTAAACGGTGTTTTGAGTGCCCGAACGGGGTGTCCCAGCTTTTTCCCGGTCACGATGGTATCTGTATCCCCGGCTTTGATGATTTTTTCTTTGTAGGCTGGGTGTATGTTGCATTCTTCAGCTACTAAAAAACATGTTCCGCATTGTACGCCCTCGGCACCCAGCATGAAGGCGGCAGCCATTCCTCGGCCGTCGGCAATGCCTCCGGCGGCGATGACCGGGATGGAAAGGGCGTCGCACACTTGCGGTATCAGGGCCATGGTGTTTAAGTCGCCTACGTGGCCTCCGGCCTCGGCTCCCTCGGCAATGACGGCGACAGCTCCCATTCGTTCCAGGCGTTTGGCAAAGGCTACCGAGGCGACCACGGGGATGATTTTTAGGCCGGCTTGTGTCCAGCCTTCCATGTATTTGCCGGGCATGCCGGCTCCGGTGGTGACCACGGGTACTTTTTCGTCAATGACTACTTGCGCCACTTGGTCTACAAATGGGCTCATGAGCATGATGTTTACGCCAAAGGGTTTTTGTGTCAATGTTCTGATTTTTGCTATCTGGCTTCTGAGGAAATCGGCGTCTGCGTTCATGGCAGACAAAATCCCCAGCCCCCCGGCGTTCGATACCGCCGCCGCCAGTGTGGGATCGGTCACCCAGGCCATTCCACCCTGAAAAACAGGATAGGTTATGTCTAGGAGTTCACAAATTCTACTGTTGAATTTTTTCATATAGATGTTGAGTGTTTTTTTCATGTTTACTAACTTACGCTTCCACCCACGTAAACAGGCAGGTGCCGGCCGTGAAGCCGGCGCCAAATCCGCTTAGGAGTACGGTGTCGCCTTCTTTCAGGCGGCCTTCCCGGTTGAGTTCGTCCAACAGGATGGGTATGGTGGCAGACGAGGTATTGCCTAGACGTTCTATGTTGTGTGGGAATTTTTCTTTGGGTTGTTGCAGATGCGTGCGTATGGCTTCCAGGATACGCATGTTGGCCTGGTGGCAGATGTAATGGTCCACTTGATCGGCAGTCATCCCTGTTTTATCCAGGACGTAACGGATGCCTTCTAAAGAGGCGGTTACGGCCATCTTAAAGACTTCTTTTCCGTTCATGTGCATGGGAACGCCTCTTTGGGTAGTTTTGACAAAGGGGCACTCTTCCAATGGGCGTTGGTAGTACAAAATTTCCGGTCTGTGTTTGGCCGTAAGCATAGAAGCCTTGAAGCTTTCTCCTTTGGTGACTACGGCTGCTGCGGCACCATCGCCAAAAAGTACGGCCGTGTTTCTGTCTTTCCAGCTGCACATTCGAGTAGGCTCTTCTGCACAGACAACAAGGATGTTGGTGGCTTTCCCTGTATCTATGTAGAGCTGGGCCATTTCCAAAGCATACACAAAACCGCTGCAGGCTGCGTTCAAATCTGCACAGGCACAGGCAGCATTGATGCCACCGGCAATCAGGCAGCTTAGCGAGGGAGTAACGTAGTAATTGACTACGTTGGAGCAAATGATATAATCCAGGTCTTCTCCTTTTATACCGGCCTGATCCAGAGCCTTTTGAGAGGCCTCAATGGCCAGATCTTTCAAATTCTCGTCGGAAATGATCCTCCGTTCCACAATTCCCGTACGGGTGCGGATCCACTCGTCGCTCGTATCCAGGAACACAGACAGCATGTCGTTAGTGACTGCTAATGAAGGTAATGCACTTCCCGTTCCAATAATTTTCATAAGCAAATGTCCTTTTTATTGATGACGAGTATAATAATGGCCCCAAAAGCGTGCCAAAGAAATGCCGAGAGCTTGCGGGCGACGCTATTTGGGCAGGTGTAGATTTGCTCTGTTTTTGGATGGCCGAGTTCTTGTAAGTGACTGGATGCCAGTTTGCATATTTGAGGTATCTTTTTTTGCTACAGTATGGCAATTCTGCTTTTTCGTGCTTTTTTTTCTTTTTTCCGGGTCCGTTTTTCCGTCAAAAAGGGTGGGGAATGGGGAAAGATTGGCTGGTTTTTCCCCAGGCACAGGGGGTTGACTGCTGGGAATCAGCAGGTTGTGGTTTTGGAAGGCTGGGGATTGTGCACTTGGCTGGTCTGTTCCGGTGTGCCATCCTTGTTGGTGTCTGGCGCGCCATCTTTTTCGGTGTGCGGAGTGTCATTTCGGCGCCAGATTTTTGGCGCCAGATTGGATCAAGCGCGCCACTTTTGCACGGAGAAAAGTTAATGCGCTGTATGTCTGCAAGTTGCGGTTTGCGAAAAAACATTTGGCGCACTAGATCCAATCTAGCACACTTATTGACGCTTTTTGCTGTGTTTCATTGATGCTTTTTGTGATAGACTCTGTGTTGTAGATATACTATTACAAAAGTGGAATTGGATTCCATATTTGCAAACTATCTTCAAGGTAGTAAGTGACATGTTGTGATGTTTAGCTGTAACGTCTGGAGTATCAGCTGCTTACACTACAGGGCGTTTTTTCGTTACTTACTACCTCCTCTGAAAAAGCCGTTTTTTGCCGAAAATCTTCGAGGGTAATAAGTTCCGAAAAAGTGCTGTTGTCGTAAGTTGCAGATTGACAGGCGTTTACAAGGGGTGGCGGTTTCTGCTACTTATTACCCTCCTCAAAAAAGGCCATTTTTTGTCAAAACAAGGGAGGGTAGTAAGTATGACCACATGTCGAAAGCGTGATAACAGGCACAGTAGCAGATGGTTGTGGCATTTTATTACAAGGGTGTTACTTACTACCCTCTTATTTAAAAATTGCGAAGCACCAATTTAAACATCCAAGCCGAATATTGCTTACATTTGTAAGATGCAATTCAGGATTACTTTCTTAGGTACCGGAACGTCTACGGGTGTGCCCCTGATTGGTTGCCAATGTCCCATTTGCACCTCTGAAGATGAGAGGGATAAGCGGTTGCGTTCCTCGGTACTGGTGGAAGCCATTCCGAAAAGCAGTTTGGAAAGTACCTCGGAAGGTGTGCAGCCCCTTACCATTCTAATTGATGCCGGGCCGGATTTTAGGCAACAGATGTTGCGGGAGAAGGTGTCGGTGTTGGATGGGATTCTGTTGACGCATGAGCATTGGGATCATGTGGCGGGATTGGACGATGTGCGGGCGCTTAATTTTTTGACGAAAAAGCCCGTTCCTGTATATGGGGAGCAGCGGGTGTTGGATAATGTTCAAAAAATCTTTAGTTACGCCTTTATTAACCAATATCTACCGGGTCTTCCTAAAATGACGTTGCATACGATAGAGAATCGGGAATTTGCTATTGGTGGTTTACCTATTATACCCGTACGGGCGTATCACAACAAGTTGCCTGTGTATGGTTTTCGAATGGGGCCGTTTGGCTATTTGACGGATGCCAATTACATAGATGACGCAGAACTGGATAAGTTCACCGGCGTAGAGGTGTTTGTGGTCAGTACGGTTATGAAGACACCGCATAGGTCGCATTTTGCCCTAGACGACGCCATTCAAGTGGGGCGAAGAACGGGAGCTCGGCACATTTATTTGACGCACATGTCACACCGACTGGGACCGTATCAAGAGTTTAGTGAGGAGCTGCCATCGGGTGTAGCGCCGGCTTACGACGGGTTGGTGGTGAATTTGTAATTTCACGCGATCCAATTCACAAATCTTTTTTTGTCTTTCCGTAAATCACGGGACAGAAGCCAGCGGATGTTGGAGCGGGCTATGCGGAACCATTTGTTGTACTGGTAAAAGAAGAAGGGGGCCGGTAGACCCAGTAGAAGGATCAATAGGGCCAAGGGCCAGGGCATCAGAATGAACAGTAGCGGGATGGCTATGATCACGGTAAGGGTCCAAAGCACCATGGTGATAATATAGCGTACAGAGTTGTGGAAGGCTCTGTCTTCCATTTTGGAACAAATAAACCAAGTTAGAAACAAGGTGGGTAGGGCCGGAATGGTACAAGCTACAAAGTAGGGGAACAGTAAAATGAGTAGTGGAATACGGGTGAGTAGGGCTACGAGTGGAGCCGGATTGGCTACCGATGTCATGCTGATGCGTTTTTGCCGGCGTTTTTGGGCAAACCGAGCTATTTCTTCCAACATGCGTTTGCTTTCCTCGGGGGCCGTTTCTTTTTTCTCCAAAACGTGCTGTACAGTTTGTCGATTGGCTTGCAGGCGGTCCTTCAGGGAATGTTTTTTCAATCCCATTTGCTTGATTCTGTTTGGGGCACAGAGGCCACACAGTTCCCAAGTGGCTGTGTAATCGTCGTCATCCGGGATGTAGAGAATCAATTCTTTTAAGCCTTCTTCAAGCAATTCCTTTAGCTCGTTCATCAGGACGGGCTGTTCTTTGTCGGGGTTATCGGCTACGTATTGTGTAACGTTGATGGGATCTCCAATCTGGCAGAGCAGCGACGTACGGTAGCGGAAAAAGTGTCCGTATTCCAGCCCCACCGGTACAATGTGGACTTGACGGGCCGAGTCGAGATCGGGTTGCGGTTTATTGAGTTCTTCGTTGGCCAGCAGGGCGATGCGGAAGATGCCTTTGCCCAGGGGCAACAAGTTGTGCATGGGCCGATGGGTGCCTTCCGGGGCGATGACAAAAGGTACGTTGTTCCGGAGTACTTCTACAGATTCTTGGATGATTTCTTCGTTGTTTTTCAGCGAACTGCGTCCGTCACGTATGCGGTGGATGGGCATGATACGCAAAAAGAACAAGATTTTGGCAAAGAGCGGGTTTTTGAACATGTCCGCCCGGGCTACAAAGACTTTGGCGCTTGTGTCTATATCTAGTACAGACATGGCATCCATCAGGGCACTGGTGTGGTTGGGGGCGTAAATGATGGGTTGGTTTACAGGTATTTTCTCCAATCCGTGGTACTCCCGTCTACCATAGGAAAGTCTGTACATAAGCATGACATAAGGCTTAAAGAACCAATAAGCCCAATTCCACTCGTATATGCGTCGTTTACGCTGCATTTCGTTTGCGATCGCTCCTGTTGAATACAAAGGATACTCCCAGTCCGGAGAGGATGTGCCAAATACCCCACCAAGCAGTAACGAACAACATCCCGCCGTAGGCCAAATCGGGTGGAAAGATCTTGGGGTTAAACAGCAGCACAAGACCTAGTCCGGAGTTTTGGATGCCCGTTTCTATAGTCAAGGTACGTCTGTCTTTGCGCGGAATGCGGAACAAGGTGCCCGTACCGTATCCAATACCTAGAGCCAAGGCGTTGTGGATGAATACTATGAAGAAGATGTAAAAAATGTATTTGATAAAAATATCAAAATTGTTGCTAAAAGCCAGCACGACCATGACCATGAAGAAGATCAGGGAAAAGTACTGCATGGGCTTTTTCATTTTCTCAGCTGCTTTGGGGAAGTAATGTACAAACAACATTCCTAAAATAAGAGGAATCCCCAAGAGGATAAATACTGTTTCAAACGTTTGCCACAGATCAATGTGCAGCGGTTGCAATACGGCACCGGCTCTTGTACTCAGGTAGCGTGTGTAAAGTCCACCCCATAAGGCAAAGTTGAAAGGCGTCATAAATGTGGCAGCCGAGGTGCTGATGGCCGTTAGTGTGACAGACAGTTCCGTGTTGGCTTTAGAGAGTGAAGACATGAAATTGGAGATGTTTCCTCCGGGACAAGCTGCCACCAGAATCATTCCCATGGCTACCATGGGGGTGATATAGCTGTTGAGCGCCATAACCATGAGAAATGTCATGGCCGGAAGGAGTACCAATTGGCAAATCAATCCCAGGATGGCTGACTTTGGTCTGATAAATACGTTTCTGAACTCTCTGGGTTTAATACCCAGTGCGACACCAAACATGACTAACGCCAAGACAAAGTTGATGGCTCTCATTCCACCGGCTGAAAAATTCAACCGGATGGGATCCAAATTGAGTAGTTGTTCGTACATAATCACTTATTTAAAACATGTAGCCCAACATGATATACAGTCCGGTATTTCCGTCTTGTTTGTTCAGGGCTTTGGCAAAGTCTACCGATACTATAAAGTTTTCGTTCATGGCTATTTTAAGACCGGCACCGACACTCATGTGTATCCCGTCTTTTTCTGCAAAGAAATCTTCGTAACGTACGCCGGATACACCTGTCATAGCGCGTAGTTCAGATTCCGTTCTGGTCAGTTTGGCTTGTTTGGTGATATACCCCACATCAAATAAGGGGTTGACGCCTATGTAAAAGGCTTGACGGGCTATTTGGAAAGATACCAGCTTCAGACGCAGTTCTACGTTGGCATAAGCGTACCCGTCACCCGTTACTCGATTTCTTACAATTCCTCGCAAACTGTTGGCACCGCCCAACATTTCGTAGTTGGCTCTTTTGGTATAGAGGGTAGCCATGTAGTTTTTCATGTAATAGGGCGTTTCACCCCAAAGGGCGCTTTGGTAGCCCAGACGGTAGGCAAAAATCATCTTGTCTTTCCAAAGCGATATGTAATGACGGAAAGAAGCGTTGATGGTTACGTGGTTGTATTCTTTTTGGTCGCCAAACGCTCCAAAATACGTCAGAAACGCATCTGCCCAAATACCGCTGCTAGGGTTGTTTAGTTGGTTACGTGTATCAAACGTCAATCCGGCGCGTACAAAAGGGTGTGTTCCCCCGTGCAGTTCGTTTTCTTTTATCAAGCCCCATGTTTCTTGTCCTGGGCTGTAGTAATTGAACAAAGTAGGTTGTTCTGTGGTGGTAGGCAGCATTTTATCGTCTGCTTTTCCTCTGTTCATGAAATCTATGTCTACCTGGTCTGCGTAGTAGTAGAATACGCCGGCTCCGGCATTCCAGTAGAGGTTTCCGGTAATGTTCCCTTGAAAGTCTGCTGTGGCACGGAAGAAGTCTTTTTTGATTTTATAGAAAGCCCGCGATAAGTAGTTGTCACTTCCCGTTTCTCCCCACTGTGGGTTGTATACAGATTGGAAGCCGTTGAAGCCCATGAAATCCGCCATGGCTTCCGGAATGTAACTGACATCCAGGGTAACACGCACCTTAGGAATGAGGTATTCCGAGTCGTAAAATACGCGAAACAACCCGGAACGTTTGGTGGTGTAGTTGGCTTCTACGTACATCAAGTGTTTGTACTTAGGAAAGAGGTCCCCGTCTCCGTAATGGAAAAACTCGGCAAGGGCACCGTATTGAAAACCCAAGTCTGTGTTGTAGCCAACGCTGGGCAGGGCTCCAAAGGACCATCCTTTTTTCACAATTTCAGTACTGTCTTTTTCTGTTGCTTGTGCTGAAACTACGGGAAACAGCAAGGCTATGCTTAGTAATAAGAAAAGATTCTTTTTCATGATTTCGAAAGTTTAATTAACCAATCCACTTTAAAATCTCTGCTAAGAGAACACCCAGATACGTACCTGCGGCGTAGCCAATCAGACCAATCACAATCCCGTTTACCAACACTTTTCTGTTGTTCATGGCAGCGGCAACCGGTGGCACAAAAGGCGGTGAGAATAATAGAGCTATATGCGATATAGTAAATAAATCTGCGTCTACTTTGAAGATTTTGGCAAATAGCAAGTGCAGCAGAACAGAGAATACGAGGATGAAAGCTATCATACCCATGATATTCAAGCTGGCGCGGCTAAACAAGGCGTGAACATCAAACATAGAGGCTATGATGATGCTAAAGACAAGGATGAAATACATACCAAATTCAAACGTCTTAGGTATTTCCCTGATCTTCTTCACAAACGATGCGGCTATGGCCAATGTGGTTATGGTGAGAATGATAATCAGTTCGTTTAATCCGGCCCCTAAAGCCATGGACAGGCCGGCTCCAAGAGCCAGACAGGCAATGGATAAGGCGAGCGCCAAGAGGAGCCTGCCAAACGTGCCTTTTTTAAACATGCCGGAATAATCTTCAAACGTTTCTTGTACTTCAATTTTGTTGTTGGCTTGCTCTTGGCTGTTATGGGGTAGAATTTTCCGGAATAATTTATATCCTCCGGAAAGGATGAACAGCAAGAAAAAGAACGTAAGGGCCATTTCAAACGTTTGTACAAGAATATAGGTGTCTTCCGGTACTCTGAGTGCAGTTTTAAGCGACACAAAATTTAGCGTACCTCCCGTGTACATGCCTACCAACAAGCCGCAAGATTTCCATAATTCCGGAATATCGCTGCTGCGGAAAAGCAGGTATGCTATGGTAACGGTTATTAAAATAGACACAATCCCCGCCGCCAAAGTAGCCATGGTTTTTCTTAAGGTTTTAAACCACAGTACAAAGTGCGATGAAAACAACATCAGAGGGATGGCTATGGGTACCGTTAAGTTCATCATCCACTCCTGTAGGGTTGACAAGGCTGCAGTTTGTTCCTGGGGCATTTTCATAAGTCCGGACAACGCCATGACAATACCGACGGCATACGCCAGCAATACAGTACCTATCTTTGAAAAGAAGCGGAAACGCTGAAAAAGGTACATGATTAGGATGGGAACTGCAACGTAGATAGTAGCTATTAGGTAGATTCTCATAACACAAAGGTAAAAAAAAACGACACTTTCTGTCAAAAATAACAAAAAGTGCCGTAGCGGCTGCAGTAAGCCGCAAAAGTTTGTGGTTCCTACAGACTACCTCCAAAATCTGCACGGAACCGAGCAGCAAGTTTTTGGGGCCAGTCGTTTACGGGTTCCAGGGAACCCATGAAAAAGCGCAGTACCGGAGGTTCGTACGTGAAGCGCAATCCACCAATTAGGTGGCGGTTGTCAAAGAGCCATTCCAGGCGATCCATAGCGTATTTTATTTGTGAAAGTGTGAAGACGCGTCTGGGCAGGGCCAACCGCAGCAGTTCCACATCGGCCGGGATATCGTCTCCGTTTTCATCGCGTACGCTTGACACGGACCCGCGTTCCATGCCTCGTACACCGGAGCAGAGGTAGAAGGCAGCGGCCAACGCGCCTGCGGGGTATTGCGATTGCGGTATGTGTTCACAGAAGGCCATGGCGTCTACGTGTGCTCCCAATACCCCGGGAGGCGTGACCATGGGAATGCCCTTGTCTACGCATCCGTTTACCATGAAGGCAATGAATTCCGGGTTTTGACGGATGTTGTCAGGGTCTAACGTTTCATAGATGCCTACGGCCATGGCTTCTATTTCTTTGACAGAGATGCCCCCGTAGGTGAGGAACCCTTCATAGAGGGGAATGAGCGGTTCCATTTTTAAGTATGTGTCTTTGTCGTTGGTGGCAATGCCTCCGCCGCGGGAGGAGGAAAGTTTTCTTGCCGAGAAATAAACGATATCCGCCAACGAAGTGACGGCTTGAATGATATCTCCCAGAGATTTGTGCTGCCAGGCCGCTTCCCGTTGTTGGATAAGAAAAGCGTTTTCTCCAAGCAAGCTGGCGTCCAGGATAACCTTTAGGCCGTGCCGGTCGGCTATACGACGTACTTGACTTAAGTTTTCCAAAGAAAAGGGTTGGCCACCAATCAGGTTGGTAGAAGCTTCCATACGTATGAAGGCAATCTTTTCCGGACCGTGTTGTTGGATAGAGTTTTCTAGTTTCACCGTGTCTATGTTTCCTTTGAAAGGATGGTCAGATTGCAAGGTTAAGGCGTGGTCGCAGAGCAGTTCTTCTATGGTTCCTCCTACTTCTGTGATGTGTGCCAACGCTGTGGTAAAGTGGTAATTCATGGGGACTACTTGTCCCGGTTTGATAAGGATTTTGCAGATAATATGTTCTGCTGCACGTCCTTGGTGGGTAGGCAGGAAATACGTTTTACCCAAGACGTCTTGTACGGCTTTTAGGAGTTTTTCAAAACTTTGCGATCCGGCGTAGGCGTCGTCTGCTTGCATCATAGCAGCCAATTGGTTGTCGCTCATGGCGTTGGTTCCGCTGTCTGTGAGCATGTCCAAGAAGACATCGCGGGTAGAGAGTTTAAAGGTATTGAAGCCGGCTTCTTGTATGGCAGCCAATCTGCGTTCAAGGGATACCAAGTGGAGTTTTTGAATGATTCTGGCTTTGTGGAATTCCAAAGGGAACGGTTCCGAACGGTAAAATGTTATAGAGTTCATGTGATTTCTGAAAATGTCTGTTTGTAAAATAAAGATTACACAAGTTTGTTGTAACCGGAGTGCTGCTCGGCACGTCTAAACATGTGAGAAATAGTTGGGGGCGCTCCTGAGCGGGAACAAGCACCTGTACATCCCCGTCAGGAGCGGAGATACGAATAATACAAACAGGTTGCACAGCACCAAGGGGCGTGTATGTAGAGTACAGGTGTGTGCATTTTCAGAGTTTTGTGATTTGAGAAACAAATATAAACAAAACTTGAATGAACAAGCAAAAAAGATAATTTTTATATAAAACAGTACCTTGTGTTGCAAGGTATCAGAAAAAATATATATATTTGCCGCACGGAATTCTTGAAATGTTGTAGTACTATAAAATTTACACTCAATGATTAAGCTGGAGAACATTAATAAAACGTACTTTAACGGAGCCGCTCTGCACGTGTTGAAAGGCTTAAATCTGCATATACATTCGGGCGAATTTGTGTCCATTATGGGTGCATCCGGTTCCGGAAAATCTACTTTATTGAACATAGTGGGTATACTTGATGATTACGATACAGGGACTTACTATCTGAACGGTAAGCTGATACGTGACTTGACCGAGAAAGAATCTGCCGTCTACAGGAACCAAACCATTGGATTTGTATTTCAGTCTTTCAACCTGATTTCTTTTAAAACGGCTTTGGAGAACGTTGCCCTTCCTTTGTATTATCAGGGCGTTCGTCGCAAAAAACGGAACGCAGTCGCCGGAGAGTATCTGGAACGTATGGGATTGGCCGGCTGGGAAGATCATCTTCCGTCTGAATTGTCGGGAGGACAGAAACAGCGGATTGCCATGGCAAGAGCATTGGTAACCAACCCGCGCATTATCTTGGCAGATGAACCTACAGGAGCTCTTGATTCACAAACTTCTGTTGAGGTTATGCAGTTGTTGCAAGAAGTAAATCGGGAGGGTATTACCGTAGTGATGGTTACTCACAATCCTGAAATGGCCGCCATGAGTCAGAAGATTATTCATATACGGGACGGTATTATAGGATCGGTTGAGAGCAATAAACAAAGACATCATGTTTAATGACTTTCAGGAAATATTCAACACCATAAAGAAGAACAAGCTGAGGACTTTTCTGACCGGATTTTCCATGGCATGGGGTATTTTTATGTTGATTGTCTTGTTGGGAGCCGGGAACGGAATTCGAAACGGGGTGTCTCACAATTTTGCAGACATGGCAACCAATTCTATTAGAATCTGGCCGGGCAGAACGGCACAGGCTCACGGGGGCTTACAAGCCGGAAGACGTATAAAGTTGGATAGTACCGATAGTAAGCTTTTGGAAAAAGAGTTTTCTCAGGTGTATAATGTGTCGCCGGTAATCAACCAATACAACAAGTCTTTTTACTATAAGGGGGATTATGCAACCGGTACGCTGCGTGGTGTTTTACCCAATTATACATCTATTGAATCTGTTGAGATACGGTCCGGAAACGGTCGGTTTATTAATCAAGCGGATATACGTGACAAACGTAAAGTTATTGTGCTGCATGCAAGAACAGCGCGGTTGTTGTTTAAAGACGAAAACCCACTGGGAAAACCCATTACGTATGATAAAGTGGTGTATAAGGTGGTAGGGGTATATCATGACGACAACCTATCGCAAACTCCTGTTAGTTGTGTACCGCTTACTACGGCGCAATTGATTCACTTCCCCGCACAAGGGTATTCCACCTTAAATATTTTATTGGACGGGTTGGATACCAAAGCTAAGAACGAAATTTTTGAAACGGAATTGAGAGCTTCTTTGGGACGTAAACACAAATTTAACAAAGAAGACAAATCTGCCGTTTACCTTTATAACGTAGCACGTGAATTTTTACAATTCACAGGCATGTTCAATGCCATTACGCTGTTTATATGGATTATTGGCTTGGGAACTCTCATTGCCGGGGTGGTAGGCATCAGCAACATTATGTTGATTACTGTTAAGGAAAGAACAAAAGAATTTGGAATACGAAAAGCCATTGGTGCTACCCCCCAATCCATATTACGTCTGGTAATGACCGAGTGTCTGGTAATTACAGCTTTTTTTGGATACCTGGGTATGCTGGCCGGCATTGGGCTTACAGAGCTGTTGAATCATTTGATGGGCACCCCCGGAGCTCCTGCATCACAAGAAGACATGGTATTGTTTACAAATCCTACGGTAGACCCATCCATCATTTTGGTGGCTACACTAGTTTTGATGCTTGCCGGATTGCTGGCCGGTTATCTGCCTGCAAAAAGGGCCGTTCAGGTCAAACCCATTGAAGCCTTAAGATACGAGTAATTATGTTTGATTTAGACAGTTGGCAAGAAGTATGGGTTACCATTTCCCGTAATAAAAGAAGGAGTTTATTGACAGCCTTTGGGGTGTTTTGGGGCATATTCATGCTGGTAGTCATGTTGGGGGCCGGGAACGGTTTGTCGGAGGGCATTGCTTCCGAAATCCAAGGCTTTTCAGAGAACTCGGCTTTTTTCTTTACAAATGCCACAACGGTACCTTATAAAGGATTCCGCAAAGGCCGGTATTGGAATATGCACGAAGAAGACCTGGCGGTTCTGGAAGCACAGCTGAGCGGTATCAAAAATACGGTGCCTTTTCTAATGGGAGGCAACGTACATGTTTCTTACAGAGACAAAAGTACCAGCTGCAATACAAAAGGGATGTCGCACAAGTACAACGAAATGCTGCCACAACATATGATTTACGGAAGGTACCTGAACCCTATGGACATACAAGAGAGAAGAAAGGTATGTGTGGTGGGTAAGAAAGTGTATGAAGAAATATTCCACAACGGAGAAGATCCGGTGGGAAAATACATCAAGCTGTACAACCTCAATTTTCAAATTGTAGGGGTAGCAGAGCCGGCTGTTCAAGGAGTGAATGTAAACGGACGGGATGATGAGGTGATTGTTATACCCTATACGGCTATGCAACAAATACAAAATTCCGGTACCCTTGTGCACCTTATTGGAGTGGTTGCCAATGAAAACGTAAGTATGAGTATACTGGAGCCTCAGGTAAAGGCTG
This sequence comes from Bacteroidales bacterium, assembly GCA_012839605.1. GTDB lineage: Bacteria > Bacteroidota > Bacteroidia > Bacteroidales > UBA932 > DMER64. The sequence goes on along the minus strand of DUNA01000074.1, from coordinate 36,007 downwards.
TATTAAAAGCACGTCATCATATTGCACCTAACGATGAGGGCGCCTTGGAAAGTTTGAATGTGGAGAAAATATTCAAGCAATTTCATTTGCTGTTTACGGGAATAAGCATTCTGATTTGGATTGTGGGCTTGGGCACTTTGTTGGCGGGGGTAGTTGGAGTAAGTAATATCATAATGGTAACGGTACGGGAGAGGACCAATGAAATTGGAATCCGCAGAGCTATTGGAGCCGGGCCGTTTTCAATTTTGTTCCAAATTATCAAAGAAAGTACGGTCCTGACAGTTGTTGCCGGTTTTTTGGGACTTGCCTTTGGCGTGTTTGTGCTGGATGTGGCAAACACCCTTTTTCTGCAAAACGGGTCGGGAGATACCTTTTTTAAGGATCCGCAAATACATTTTACCACCGCCGTGGCAGCGGCTCTCATCATCATTTTATGCGGTATTGTAGCCGGGATTTTGCCGGCTACAAGAGCATTGGAAATTAAGGCAATTGATGCCATTAGAGAAGAAAATTAACAGATTAATAAGATACAAGATGAAAAAGATCTTACGCTATTTTTTGATTGCAGCCCTTGTGGCCGGCGTGTTGTTCACATTTTTCTACCTGTGGAAAAAATCACGGCCAAAACAAGAAGTATATGAATTGTACGTTCCCCGGCAGGGAGATATTGAATTGAAAACCATTGCTACCGGTAAAGTAGAGCCGAGGGACGAGGTAGCGATTGTTCCTCAGATTTCCGGGATTGTTTCCCAGTTGTACAAAGAACCCGGAGAGATGGCCAAAGCCGGTGAAATCATAGCGCACATTCAGGTAATTCCGGAAATGGGAGTATTGAATGCTGCTGAATCCAGGGTTACACAGGCCGGTTTGAATCTGAATCAAGTACAAAGAGTTTTTGACAGGACACAAGACTTGTACAAGGCAGGAGTAGTCGTGTCCGAAGAGTATGAAAATACGGAAACCCAGCTGAAACTGGCACGTGAAGAATTGCGCAATGCACAAGACCATCTGGAAATTGTCCGGGACGGGATTGTAAGCCGTTCCTCTGCAGTCAGCAATACGCAAATACGGTCAACCATTTCCGGAATGATTCTGGACATCCCGGTTAAGGTAGGGAACTCTGTGATTCAGGCCAATACGTTTAATGCAGGCACAACCATTGCCACGGTTGCCGATATGAATGATATGCTTTTCCACGGCAATATTGACGAAACAGAGGTAGGACGTATCAAAGAAGGGATGTTGCTGGATATTACCATTGGAGCCTTGCAAGACCAACATTTTGACGCTGTTTTGGAATACATTTCGCCAAAAAGTACAGAAAGCAACGGGGCCATCCTTTTTGAAATCAAAGCGGCTGTTACCATTCCCAAAAGTGTATTTGTAAGAGCGGGGTACAGTGCCAATGCAGAGATTATACTGGACAGCCGGTACAACGTACTGATTATTCCGGAAAGCTCTGTAGAATTTAGAAATGGAGATACGTTTGTAAAAGTGTATGAGAAAATGGATGGGGACAAGCAGGTATTTTCAGACAGGCTGGTGATTACAGGACTCAGTGACGGAATCTATATAGAAATTAAGGAAGGTCTGACTACCGAAGACAAGGTACGCGGAACATTGATAACCCTATAAACGAATGATTATGAAAAAAGGTATGATGGCCTGCAGGCTGTTCTCTCTACTCTTTATCTTATGTTTTTGGGAAGGACAGCTAACGGCTCAAGAAGGAAAAAAACTGTGGACACTGGAAGAATGCATACGATTTGGTTTGGAAAACAACACGGTAGTTAAACAATATGAACTGGCAAAAGAAAATCAGGAAATCACAGTAGAAACCACACGGTTTTCCAGGCTACCCGATTTGAACGCCAACCTGGGACAAACCTTTTACTTTGGACGTACGCCGGACAGGGATGGGGTATACCAGGACCAGACGGGTTCTAATTCCGCCGTGGGAATCAATACAAGCGTAACGTTGTTTAACGGGTTTCGTATAAACCACCAGATTAAAGCAGAAACCATGGAGTGGATGGCGACTGTGGAGGATTTGAACGGCGCCAAAGAAGAACTGTCTTTGGCCATTACGGGGTATTACCTGCAAGTGTTGTTCAACAGGGAGTTGTTACAGATTGCTTTGGATCAGCTGGAGCTGAACAGGCTACAAATTGAACAGACACAGCTGCTTGTTACGGGAGGAAAAAGTCCCGAGAGCGATTTGTACGAAGCCAGATCTTCTTTTGCACAACAGCAAGTACAAGTGACCGATGCAGCCGGCAACCTGCAGTTGGCGTTGCTGGAACTGGCACAATCTATGAATTTGCAGGATATGGAGGGTTTTGATATTGTCGCTCCCTTTATGCCGGAGTGTATACAGCAGGGAGCCGACATGTTGATCTTGCCGGAACAAGTATATACCCATTCGGTGACAGAGCGGCCTGCCATTAAGGCTGCCTCGTTCAGGTTGTCAAGGAGTGAAAGGCAATGGCAGGCAGCTCGCGGAGCCTATTACCCCAGCTTGAACCTGGGTGCAGGCTATAGTAATTCCTATTATTACAATTACAGTCTGGCCTCCGGGTTATCCAATGCTTCGTTGGCCGATCAACTGGCTCAAAACAGCGCACAATCCATTGGGTTGAGCCTTGGTATTCCTTTGTTTAACAGGATGGCAACCAGGAACCGTGTGCGATCTGCCCGCATCCAGGTTCAAAATCAGGAATTGATGTTGGATAAGGCCAAACAAGATTTATATAAAGAAGTGCAGCAAGCCTATTACCGTGCTGTAGTGGCTTATGAAAAATACAAAACGTCAGAAACTGCAGCAGAAGCTGCACAGATGGCTTATGCCTACGAAGAGCAAAAATATGCAGCCGGACGTTCCAATCTCTATTCTTTTGATATGATTCGTACACGCTTGGCAGCTGCCCGGTCAGACCTGGCCCAATCAAAATTTAATTTTTTATTCCGCTCCCGCATTTTGGCTTTTTATAACGGAGAAGACCTTATACAGTCCTTTCTTCTGCATTAAGAACAAATACGCGAAGCCCTTGTTTGGGAGCGCTTTCGTCCAACACTTTAAGGTCTTCCATGATGGGATCGACAGATTCGTTGGGGACAAAAGTGATGAGTACAGAATTTAAGGCAGGCCAGGCGTGGGTACCCAGGTGCGGTTCGCCGTCGCGCGAACCGCTTCCGCGGACTTCTTCCCAGAAGGTGTATCCTGTAATTTGGTGTTTGTTGAGGATTTCCAGAATTTCTTCGTAAAAGGCCTGGTAAAAGGCTATAAATAAAGCTTTCATGAATGCGTTTTTGTTTTTCTGTTTGCTCTGCGTTCTTTCCTCTTCTCTGCGCTTTCCGCTTGCAGGCTGTAGATGGCAGGAATCAGGAACAAGGTGACAAAGGTAGATACGGTCAATCCGCTGGCTACCGTTATTCCCAATGCGTTCCACATTTCGGCTCCTACGCCTCGGCCTACAGCCAAGGGAACCATGCCGAAAATGGTGGTGAGGGCAGTCATCAAGATGGGGCGCAAACGGGAACGACCCGCAGCTACCACGGCTTCTGTGACACCCATACCGCGTTCTCGGCAGAGGATGGTGTAGTCAATGAGCACAATACCGTTCTTTACCACAATACCAAAGAGCATCAGCAGTCCTACCATGCTCATGATGCCCAGAGCTTCTCCCGATACGGCCAACCCGGCCAGCACGCCTGTGAGGGCAAAGGGGACAGAGAACATGATGATGAAAGGACCGGTAAAGGATTCAAACTGTGCGGCCATGACAATATACACGAGCATCAAGACCAGGAGCATGAGCGTCATCAGGTCTTTGAAAGACTCTTGTTGTTCCTCGTAACTGCCGGCAATGTTGATCATGATTTCCGGGGGCACATCCACCTTACTGATTTGGGCTCGGGCGTCTTCCACTAAGGTGCTAAGGGCGGCTCCTTTTGCAGCCACACACGTTACGGTGACAAGGCGCTCTCTGTCTCTTCGTTCTATAGTTGGCGGTTGCATGGTTTCACCCAAGGCGGCTACGTCGCGTACCCGGACAGCTTGTCCTTGGTTGTTGAATAGCAAGATATCCAGAATGTCTTCCAAATCCTCTCTGTATTCAGGGGCATGGCGGACTTTGATGTAATACTCGTCCCCGTCTTCACGGAACTGAGAGGCAATGGTGCCGTTTATTCTGTTTCGGATAAACTGCGAAGCTGTAGCCATGTTTAGTCCGTGTTCTGCCAGTTTGGCCCGGTCAAATGCCACCAGGTATTCGGGGGCGTATTCGTCTCGGGACACGGTAACTTGAGATGCACCCGGGACGGTTTTCATGCCTTCCGCCAATTCCGATGCGATTCTGTCTGTTACGGCAAAATCGTTTCCGTACACTTCCAGTTTAACGTTTGTCTGACCTCCGGCTCCACCTCCTGCACTTACATCAAAAGTGCGGATTTCCGGATAGTTGCGTCTAAGGTCTTCTCGCATGCTATCGGCAATTTCCTGTAAGGAGCGTTTTCGTTCTGTTTTTAACGTTAAGCGAGCATTACCTGTCATGATATGCGGACCGTTGGCTCCCAATTGACCAAAGAGGTTGTCTTCGCTGGCTTGGCCTATTGTAAAGGTCATGGCAACAATCTCCGGATAATCAGCCTTGAATTGTTCGTGAATACGGAATGCCAACTCTTTTGTGATTTCTGCCCGTGTGTTGATGGGAAGTTTAACGGTCAACTGCAGCCGGGCGCTGTCTTGTTGCGGGAAAAATTCAGTAGGAACTACTTTCAACAGGAATAAGGAGCCTACAAAAAGAGCTATGGATAGGAGTATAACGGTAATCCTATGGCTGACGGTCCATCCTAATGCTTTGGCGTAGATGCGATCCAGGGAGTCTAAGAACCGTTCTATATGTGCATAAAACTTATCAAATCCTTTGTCTTTTTTGGGCTTTAAGCGCAGCAACTGAGACGACATCATGGGAGTGAGCGTCAAGGCCGCTATGGTGGAAACAGAGCTGATCAAGGCTACAATCCAGCCCAATTGTCTGAAAATTTCACCGGACATACCGCCGACCATAGTCAAGGGAATGAAAACGGCCAACAAAGTGAGTGTAGAAGCAATAATAGAAATGGATACTTCGTTGGTGGCGTATATGGCGGCCGATTTGGGTCTGGTGCCTCTTTCAATGTGGGTGGTGATGTTTTCCAGAGCCACAATAGCGTCGTCCACTACCATACCAATAGCAATGCTCAAAGACGACAAGGATATGATATTTAGCGTGTTACCTGATATCAACAAGTAGATGAATGCCGCTACCAAAGATACGGGAATCACGATGGCAATGATGAGTGTGGCACGCCAACGACCCAGGAAGATCATAACTATGAGTACTACCAGGATGAGGGTAATCATGATGGTCTGTACCAAGCTGTCAATGGTCCGGTTAATATTGTCGGAAGAGTCCATGACCACTCCTATCTTAATGTCTGAGGGCAAGTTCTTTTCCAGTTCCGGTAAGCTTTGTTTGATCTTTTTACAAATCTGGACGGTATTGGCGCCGGCTTGTTTCATAATGACAATGGAACCTCCGCGGATGCCGTCTACATACGTTTCTTGGCTGCGTTCGGCTATGGTATCTTCCACACGAGCTACATCACGCAAATAGATGCTTCTGCCTTGGAAGTGGCCTACTACAATACTTTCCATTTCACGGGGGTCTTTGAATTCCCCTTCCATTCGGATGGTTTGTGTTTCAGAACCTATATCCAGGTTGCCGCCCGGGGTGTTTCTGTTTTCAAATGCAATGACAGAGGCAATGCTCTCTACAGTTAAATTGTAGGCTTCTAATTTGTAGGGGTCGCAATAGACTTGTATTTCTCTTTTGGGTGTACCCGAAATGGAAACAGTACCCACGCCTTTGATGCGTCCTAGGGGGGAAGCTACACGATCGTCCAGGATTTTATACAGCCCGTTCATGCTTTCATCTGCTTGAACAGAGAGAATCATGATGGGCATGTCGTCTGTTCCAAATTTGAAAATAACGGGTGTATTGGCATCGTCCGGTAAGAAATCAGCAATCAGGTTCAACTTGTCGCGGACATCATTTGTGGCTTCTGCTATATCTATACCGTATTCAAATTCCAAGGCAACCAAAGAAGAGTTTTCTCTGGTATAGCTTTCAATATGCTTTAGGTCGCTTACCGTACTAAGGGTGCTTTCCAACACCTTGCTGACGTTGTTTTCTATGTCTGCAGCACTGGCACCCGAATATGTGGTCATCACCAAAATGGTGTTGTCGCTTATGTCGGGAAGAAAGTCGACAGACAGTCTGGATAAAGAGAAAACACCTATGACGGCAAGGGCTACGTATATAAGCGCTGTAGTTACCGGTTTTCTAACGGCTGATTGATAAATTTTCATAGCGGCTTAATTTATCCTTTCCACTTCTGCTCCGTTCGTCAGTCGGTTCAGTCCTGTTGTAATTATCAATTCGCCTTCTTCCAAACCTTCCAAGCATTCGTAATACGTGTCCAGGCGTTTTCCAAGACGAATGAGTCTGTATTCGGCTTTTCCGTCTTTATATACATATACGTACCGTTCGCCGGATCCTATTTGTTTGATTACGCTCCTGTCCGGTATGATCAAACGAGGTTCATCACCCATATTGACAGATACGCGGGCAAACATGCCGGGACGTACTTTTTTGTCTGCATTGGGGATAAGGACTTCTACAGGGAATGTGCGAGTAGCAGCTGTTACGGTGGGGTATACGATAGATACTTTGCCCTTAAACACTTCTTGAGGATATACATCCAACCTGATATCTACTTCCATCCCTTTGCGGATTTTTGTAAAAAAAGACTCCGATACATGGATCATCAATTTTACCGGTACAATTTGCTCTACAACCAATAGCGGCATAGTCATACCAAATAAATCTCCGCTGTCGTAGTGGCGCGATGTCACCACACCGTTTACAGGACTTAACAATTGTGTGTTTTCTGACAAGTTGTTGTATTGTGTTCGCATGACATCCAATGCGGCTTTTTGTGCGTCCCATTCTGCACGCGATACGCCGCCAACTTTGTAAAGTTCATCTATACGGCTGAAAGACAATTCCATATTATCCAGCTGTGTGCGGATTTGCTCCAAGTTGTTGTCATCCATTTGCACCAACTTTTGTCCTTTAGTCACAAAGTCGCCTACTTCTACGTAAATTTTCTTGATACGTGAAGCCATTTGAGGAGCGATGTTGTTGGTTATGTTGGCTTGTACGGTAGCGGAAAATTCTTGTATTTGCGGAATGATTTCTTCTGTAACGGGAACGACCGTTACTTGAACGGCTTCCTCTACCGATTCGTTTTCTTTGGGTGAAGAAAAACCGCAGCCGCTAAAAACGCTTAAAGCTATTATTATGGAAATAAACCGGAAGGTTTTCATAAGGTATTGTTTTATTTTGATTATTCGTTAGGATGGGTGATGCCAAGCAAGCTTTCCAATTCTGCCAAGTAGTATAAATAATTGTATATGGATTGGTGATAAGCCAGCCGTGCTGTAGTCAAAGCCAATTCAGAGGCACTCAAATCCAGCCAGGTACCCAGGCCTACTTCAAATTGCTTGCTGCTGATGGCATACGCTTTTTCTGCCATGTTCATATTTTCTTTGTTGGACGACAACTCTTCTGCTGCGTTGTCCATCTGGCTTAAGCAGTGGATGGTGTTGAGTCGCAACGTTCTTTCCGTTTGAATGCGGCTGTCTTCCAGGTTGAGCATGTCTATACGGCTTTGCTTTACCTGTTGTTGTTTTTTCATACCGCTGAAAATGGGCACTTGCAATGCCAAGGCTGCTGTGGAATAGGGAAACCAATTGTAGTTGCTGAACTTGAAATCGTTGTTCATAGAAGAATATTGCAGATTGGAAGTAAGGCTTAAGGTAGGCAGGTAGGCAGATTTTGTAGCTTTTAGGGCTACTTTCAGCTGTTGCTGCTGTATGTTCATTTGTGTAAGGTCGGGGTTGTTGTCTAAGGAGTGTCCTTGTAACGGGAGGACTCTTTCCGGAGTAACTTCGTTTTCCAACTCTGCCAAAGAACCTTCAAAAACAACGGGGCAATCAATATCCATTCCCATAAGGGCTTTGATTTGCATGGAGGAAAGCTCTATGGCTGTTTCCGCTGCAACAAGAGCAGGACGTTGGTTTTTTAACTCCACTTGCGCCCTTAATTTATCAAATTCACTGGCCATGCCCTGGTCGTATTTGTCTTCCACTCTTTTTGTGTTCAGTGCTACGTTGTCGTAATTTCGACAGAGTACGTTGTAAGAGTCTTTGGCCAGAAGATGGGAATAAAAAGCCTGTTTGACGGCATGTGTCATAGCCAATTTGCCGGCACGGGCTTTTTCTACAGCCATTTCAATATCTAATGCTGACAGTTTGACCATATTCCAGAGTGCCGGAGCCACCAAGGGCAGTTGTAAAGAAAATCCTCCCATCCAGTTGTTGTCCGTACCTACGGAAATTTCCATAGATTGTCCGCCAAAATCCATGACCATCACTTGTTTTTTTAGTGTACGGCTGTAGGCGCCGCTGGCATAAATGGCAGGCAACAGTCCGGAACGCGTTTCACGGGCTGCATAGACGGATCTCTCAACATTGCGGTCTGCAATCCGAACTATGGGGCTTTCAGACAGAGCCATTTCAAGGGCTGCATCTAAGGTAATATATAAGGTGTCTTGCGCTTGGGGAACTTCCCTAGCATATACATGTTGTCCTGCTCCTGTTGTCAATACGACAAACAAGAAAAGAAGACAAGCAAATCTTTTCATGTTTATTTAGGTTAGAAACAGCTTAACTAAAGCGAATAACGTGCCAAGATACGGAAAAGGGCAAAATTGTCCGCAAATGTCAGGAACGTGTCCAAAGAGCCAGACGTTTAGCTGCCAGGTGGAGGGCCATACGCAGGAAGAACCATTTTCCAAATTCGTAATGTCCTCCTTTTCCGTAACGCATGCGTACACGGGAACCTCTGCTTCGGAATTGTTCGTAAGTGTATGCAGCTACTTGTACGGGAACGGAAAGGTCATCTGCCGCATGTGAAAAACGGATATCTGTTTTTGGAGTCCAGCCGTCTACTAGAGAGTTTTCCTTAAACTTTTCCCACACTTTGTTGATTTCTTCATTTCTTTCCGGTTTAAAGAAATCTGGATGCATATACTTGTGCATGTCGCGTCCAATCCAGTCTGCCAGCTGGTCTCTTGTATGGGTCCTATTCAGCCAAAAATCTTTGTGTTCCAACAATTCTCCTGTGAACACTTTTGTATAGTCCAAGTTTAGGTTGTACCAATAATCATAAGCTTGGAATACACCCGGTGCTGCGGGGTATTCTGCATACCCGGTTTTAACAAATTCTTTAAAACCCGTTGTCAAGTCATAGATACCTCCTCCAATGATGGCTTTGTCAATAATGATATCGGGTGGATTCTCTCTTTCAATATGCCTGATCAGAGCCAACGCACTGGATCCGCCCATGGAATACCCTCCTACGGAAATATGTCTTTGCAACCGATGGCCTAACACTTCCGGGAAGTATTCAATAGCTGCGCGGTGCATATCGTAGGCTACTTGTCCCGTGTTTTCTGCTAATAGAAAAGGATACTCTTCCGTATCTTTTGTTATGCCGTTGCCTAGTAAATCGGGGATAATGACGGTATAACCCAGAAAAGAGAGTACGCCCTCAAAAATGAGAAGGGCATCCGATCCCGAGCCAAATTTGTCAATGTTGGCCGAAGGCATAAAATGCAATACTCCACGGGGCTTTCTATTTAGGGGACGCATGATGATCCCCGATGATACTATGGGATCTCCGTTAGGTGTTATGGTGTTGTAAGAAATAGCCGTAATGAGCACTTTCATGCGTATGAGTGCTTCAAATATAGGCTCAATCTTACTAAGCTTAAGTGCCGGGAAATCTTTTTTTACTTCAACAAAAACATCACTTATAGAAAAGACTCCTTCTTTTAAAACTTTTCTGAAATATTGGCTCATCGTACAAGTAAATAAAGCAGGCCCGATAGGATAAATTCCAATGCACCATCATTGTGGCTACCTGTTGTGCGGTTGTAATGAATGGAACAGCCTTTCTTTTTGTATTCTTCGTATAAAAGGTCTGCCCCTTCTACAGGAATAAAATTATCTTCTTTAGAATGGGTCAAGTATACTTCTGTAAACGGACCGGGCTTCCAGTCGTTATAAACTATGGAGTTACGCTCCAGGGGTTCTTTGAGTTTGAGGAATTCACCTGTATATTCTTCATTGAAAAAATCGGGATGCATATACGCCCTCAAATCCCTGCCCCAGCGACGATCAATGGCATTTACGTTTTGGTGTCCGCTAAACCACCAGGCATAGCCGTCTCCTCCTTCTTCCGGATTGGGGTTCAATTCCGGATTCTCCATGCCGTTTATAAAGATTTTTGTAAAATCCAGATTCAAATTATAGTAATGGTTCATAGCCATAATGACTTGAGGGATGGCTTGGTACTCACTTCTTTCTGTACGTCTGTATGTATCAAATGCAACCAATCCGTCATAGATTCCGCCTCCGGTATGTATTTGGTCTATTTTAATACCTGTATTGTTGCGTTCGTAATAAGCAGCTATGGCCAAAGAGGTGCTACCTCCCAAAGAATAACCTATTAGGATACTGCGGTTGGGCATACGGTACTGTTCTTTTTGCAGAAGATATTCAGCCACTGCCTTCCTGAAATGGTATGCGGCCAAACCTGAATTTTCTGCCAGAAGGTAAGGTCGCGGCCAATCTTCTGTATAACGCACCCCAATAAAATCCGGATTCAGTGTGATGTAACCCATCATACAGGGCATGCTCTCCAGAGCCAGCTGCTTGTCTTTAATATTTAAAGAGGCTACATCTGTTTTCTCCATATTTGCAATGGGAGGAATTTCCAGTACGCCTTTTACTTTCAGATTTTTTGGGTAGAAGAAAACACCGGTAGCAACGACCGGGTTTCCAAAAGGATCCATGGTATTGTACGATATGGCAACGCCACAGATGACTTCACTGAGCTTTTTGTCAAGAGCAGTTGTGATTTTCTCTTTTACCTCTGCAGAAAGAGCACCTCCAAAATCGCCTATGAGGCTCAGTATGATGTCAAATGCAAAACCTGTCTTAAACTCCCAAATGTCAAGGACTTCTATCAGGTGTTCGGAAGTTTCTTCCTGGGTATTGTCATGAGGAGTACATCCGCTCCCCGCAAAAAGAAGGGTTGTAAAGAAAGTACCCAAAACCAATACTTTCTTTACGGTATTTAAAAGATTCATACTAATAAAACTAAATAAAGCCTAAAAATATCACGGCTAAAAAAGACATAATGAAGCCTATGATAACGAGTATTTTAGAAATCAAATCCATATCAATAGTTGTATTATGTTAAGCCCAGGCCAAAAGGATTAGGCTAATTAAAGTAACTAGGGGGCCCACCATACCTAGTATTTTAAAAATCAAATTCCAATGTATTACCATGTTGTTATTTATAAACGGGTTAAAATAGAATCAGGAAAACAGATGCCAGAAAAGACATAATCATTCCCAATAAAGCAATAAATGTATATACAGTTTCCATAGTTATTTTATTAAGGAAATTTATAAAATCCATCCCACTATACGGGAAATAATTTCAAACCCCCATGCATACCAGATATGGCCTATAAGGGTGAGAAGCGGTCCCATAATAGCGAACATTTTCCAAATCCAATGGGGGTCAGCTGTAAGTCTTGTCATAGTGTTTTATTTAATTAGTAAATATAAAGCGGCTGTTAATACAAAATGAAATCCTGCATCGTAGTGGTTCCCTACAGTACGTGTATACGTAATGGGGTATCCCTTCTTCTTATATTCCTTATATAGAAGGTCAGCACATTCTACCGGAATCAAATTATCATCTTTGGAGTGGATCAGGTGTATTTCTGTGGAGATTCCGGGATCCCAATTGTTATATACAATAGAATTTTGCTCCAAGGGCTCTTTGAGTTTCAAAAACTCCCCTTGCAATTCATCGGAAAAGAAATCAGGATGCATATAATCTCTTAAATTACTACCCCAGCGTTTGTATATGCTTTCAAGGCTTCTTTTGCCACTAAACCACCAAGCGTAGCCGTCTCCTCCTTCTTCCGGATAGGGGGAATTTACCGGATTTTCCATTCCGTTAACAAACAATTTGGTGTAGTCCAGATTTAAGTTGTAAAACACGTTCAACCCAATAATAACCATTGGAATGGATTGGTAATCGTTCTTTTCTTTTTTTGCATATGCCCTGAATGCCTCTAGCCCGTCATATACTCCTCCACCTGTATAGACCTTATCTACTTTAATACCTGTATTGTGTTTGCCGTAGTGGGCTGCCATGGCCATGGCCGTACCTCCTCCCAGGGAATACCCCATAATGGTACTTTTATTGGACAACCGATAGTTTTCATGAATCATCAGATATTCTTCTACGGCTTTTCTAAAATGGAACGCCACAAGTCCTGCGTTTTCATCCAACAAATAAGGTCTTGGCCAATGTTCTGTATAGCGTACACCTACAAAATCGGGGTTGATGGTAATGTAACTGAGTAGAGAAGGCAGACTTTCAAGAGCAAATTTCTTTCTCTCTACGTACAATGAAGGCGCTTGGTTGTCGTTCATCTGTGCTATAGGAGGTATCTCTACAATCCCTCTTGGTCTCATATTCTTGGGATAAAAGAATGCACCGGTAGCAACAACCGGGTTCCCGAAAGGGTCAATGGTGTTATAAGAGAGCGCTACACCCCTGATCTCATTCCGGAGACTTCCTTTAAAAAACTGTTTGGCTCCGTCTATAGTGCCTTCAGGAAGTGAAAAGTTTAATTCGGCTACTACATCGGGGAGAGATTCTATGGCATATTCCACTGTAAAATCCCACACAATCAGCTCTTCTACAAGAAATTGAGACTCAGTAGCGTCTGGTTTTTCGTGGGGTACACATCCCTGGAAAAAGATGAAAAGCAAAATAATAATGCTTGAACTAAAGAATTTTCTCAACATAGAAATGAAAGATAGGTGGTAAATATACAAATCTTTTAAAAATCATGTAGGGCTATTTAATCAATAGATATGCGGCGGCTTTTTTTATAAATTCAAAACCGCCTTCATGGTGGTTCCCGGTGATGCGTTCATAATGAATGGAGCAGCCTTTTTCTTTGTATTTTTTGTATAGAAAATCGGAACATTCTACGGGAACAAACGTATCTTCACTACTGTGCAGTAAGTATATATTTAGTAAGGGACCCGGAGTCCAGTTTCGGGCAATGGAATTTTCTTCCAGACTTGCTTGCATTTTCAAAAACTCGCCCTTGGGTTGTTCGAAAAAGAAATCCGGGTGCATATAATTCGTGATATCGGTACCCCAGCGGTTACGCAATTGGGTGGATCGGTGTGTGCCGTTAAACCAATAGGCGTATCCGTCGCCCCCTTCCAGCGGATCCGGAGAATCTATGGGATTTTCCATCCCGTTGGTGAATATTTTGCTAAAATCAAGATCCAGTTGGTAATAGTAATTCATGGAAATGGGAATCCAGGGAATGGCCAAATAATCGTTTCTTTTTGTACGAGCAAGTGCTTTTATGGCCTCTACTCCGTCGTAGGCACCACCGCCGGTAAATACCATATCCACCTGAACACCTGTGGGGTTTTCTATATAGTATTTGGCGACAGATAGCGCTGCCGGGCCACCTTGTGAATACCCCATAATGATGCTGCGGTTGCTCATTTGGTAGTTTTCTTTTTCCAGCAGGTATTCTTCCACTGCTTTACGCATGTGGTACGTGACCAATCCGGAATTGTGGTCGAGTAAAACGGGTCGAGGCATATGCCGCGTGTACAACACGCCCAACATATCGGGAGTAATGGTGATGTAATTGAACATGGAAGGAAAAGACTCCATATAATAGATTCCCTTTTGCACATCGGTAGTTGGGCAGGTTTCCTGATCCAGGTTTCCTATAGTGGCCATTTCCACAACCCCCCTGGGTTTTAAATCCAATGGATAAACGAAGCAGCCTGTTCCCAATACGGGGTTTCCAAAATGATCTTGGGTATTGTACGAGATGGCTACAATACGCATTTTGGGGTTGAGGACTTTGTCAATAAGATCTATGATATCATCTACAGCAAGATTTGGCACGTTTTTTCCAAATTCCTTCAACATGTCTTTCAGCCAATCTTTAAGGGTCAAATCCAGAGTGGCCAGTTCTTCTACAAAATATTTGGGTTCTTCTTTAAACGCATCTTGCGGAGCACAACCAATCCATAAAAAGGAAATGACAACAAGGAGTCGGCAGACGTGGTGTCTTTGCATATCTTATTATTTTAACAACATGTACAGGAGAGATGTTATTATCAATTCGAAGGCTGCGTCGTGATGGGTTCCGGTAGTTCTTACATATTGAATGGAACACCCTTTTTCCTTATACGTTTTGTAAAGAAGATCGGCACATTCTACGGGAACATACATGTCTTCACCGGTGTGTATCAGATGGATATCAAGCAGAGGGCTTGGGGTCCAGTTGAGGGCCAAAGAGTTTTCCTTCATACAGTCTGTCAGCTTTGCAAATTCACCTTTTGGTTCATCTGAGAAAAAATCCTCGTGCATGTAGTTTCTCAAATCGCTGCCCCAACGGTCATACAAACTAAAGGACCAGTGGTCCCCGTTAAACCAGTAGGCGTATCCGTCCCCGCCTTCTTCCGGATTGGGAGAGTTTACGGGATTTTCCATCCCGTTGGCAAAAATTTTACTGTAGTCTAATCCCAATTGGTGGTAATAATCCATGGTAAGGATAATCCATGGAATAGCCAGGTAATCGCTTTTTTCTGAACGGGCAAAAGCTTTAAATGCTGCCAACCCATCGTAAACTCCGCCGCCGGTATATATTTTGTCCACTCGTATGCCTGTGGGATTTTCTGTATAATATTTGGCTACGGCCAGGGAAGAGGAACCGCTCAGGGAATAGCCCAGAATCAAGCTTTTGTTGCTCAGTTTGTACTGTTCCTTTTCCCACAAATACTCTTCCACGGCTTTTCGCATATGGTAAGCAACCATTCCGTTGCTGACAAGATGCAAATAGGGCCTGGGCATATGGCGGGTATAACGTACTCCCAGCATATCGGGTGTGATGGTGATGTACCTAAGCAAAGCGGGATACCCTTCAGAATAGAAGCCTCCTCTTTCTGCGATAAGGGATGGGCTTGTAAATTGGTCCAGGTCTGCAAGGGGAGGCACCTCAACTACACCTTTCACCTTTAAGTCTAGTGGATAACCGAATACTCCCGTACCCAAAACCGGATTCCCAAAAGGATCATACGTGTTGTAGGAAATAGTCACAAAACGTATCTTCAAATTCATGACATCGTCTGTGAATTTGATGATTTCGTTTAAAATAGGATCTGTGATCTCTATGGCAGATTCTCTCAACATGGCCCGAAGTCCTTCCTCAAAGGTATAATCTATCGTGGCCAGTTCTTCTACAAAGTATTTGGGTTCACTAACAAGCGTCTCCTGCGGAGCGCAACCGATCCATAAAAAGGATACGACAACAAGGAGTCGGTACACGTGATGTCTTTGCATATCTTATTATTTTAACAACAAGTAGAACAGGGATGTTATGATCAATTCGAAAGCTGCGTTGTGGTGGGCTCCGGTAGTTCTTATATACTGAATGGAACATCCTTTTTCTTTATACGCTTTATAAAGAAGATCAGCACATTCTACGGGAACGAACGTATCTTCATGGGTGTGTATCAGATGGATGTCAAGCAGTGGGCTTGGGGTCCAGTTGAGGGCCAAAGAGTTTTCCTTCATACAGTCTGTCAGTTTTGCAAACTCACCTTTTGGCTCATCTGAGAAAAAATCTTCGTGCATGTAATTTCTTAAATCGCTGCCCCAGCGTCTGTGTAGACTCCCCGATCCGTGTGTGCCGTTAAACCAATAGGCATATCCGTCTCCGCCTTCCTCCGGATTGGAAGAGTTTACGGGATTTTCCATCCCGTTGGTAAAAATTTTACTGTAGTCCAATCCCAATTGGTAGTAGTAATCCATGGTAATGATGATCCAGGGAATGGCAAGGTAATCGTTTTTCTCTGTACGGGCAAAGGCTTTAAACGCCGCTAACCCATCGTAGACTCCGCCGCCGGTAAATACTTTGTCTACTCGAATGCCTGTGGGATTTTCTGTATAATATTTGGCCATGGCCAAGGCAGAGGAACCACCTAAAGAATAGCCCAGAATCAGGCTTTTGCTGCTTAGTTTGTACTGTTCTTTTTCCCACAAATACTCTTCCACGGCTTTTCGCATGTGGTAAGCAACCATTCCGTTGTTGGCAACATGCAAATAAGGCCTTGGCATATGGCGGGTATAACGTACTCCCAGCATATCTGGCGTAATGGTGATGTATTTGAGTAAAGAAGGAGCCGCTTCTTCATAGAAGCGTCCTCTTTCTGCTGTAAGGGACGGGCTTGTTTCTTGGTCCAGGTCTGCGAGGGGAGGCAACTCGATGACGCCTTGTACCTTTAAATCTAGGGGATAAACGAATGCTCCCGTACCCAAAACCGGATTCCCAAATGGGTCAAAAGTATTGTAGGAAAGAGTCACAATACGTAATTGCGTGTACAGGGCATCATCCACAAATTCGATGATTTTTTGTAAAGTAGGGTCTGTGACTTCTAAGTCAAAATTACTCATGTAAGTGCGAAGCCCTTCTTCAAAGGTATAATCTATTGTGGCTAGTTCTTCTACAAAATATTTGTGTTCTTCTTTAGGCGCGTCTTGCGGAACACAACTGATCCACAGATAAGAAAAGACGGCTAAAAACAGCCATATACAGCGCTTTGTTGGCTTACGACGCATTTTTCTTTTTCCCATATTTACTTCAACAACAAGTATAGTAAGGATGTCATAACAAACTCATTACCGGCATCGTAATGGTCTCCTGTCGTGCGAACGTAATGAATGGAGCACCCTTTTTCTTTGAATGTTTTATACAAATAGTCGGCACAGTCTACAGGTATCAAGTTGTCTTGACTGCTATGTAGAAGATGGATGTCAAGTAGGGGGTCCGGAGTCCAACTGCGAGCCAATGAATTTTCGTTCATGCAGTCTATTAGTTTTGCAAACTCCCCTTTTGGTTCATCTGAGAAAAAGTCTTCGTGCATATAATTTCTCAAATCGCTGCCCCAGCGTCTGTGCAGACTCCCCGATCCGTGTGTGCCGTCAAACCAATAAGCGTATCCGTCACCGCCTTGGGCCGGGTCGGGTGAATTCACCGGATTTTCCATTCCGTTGGCAAAAATTTTGCTGTAATCCAATCCCAATTGGTAGTAGTGGTCCATGCTGATGATGATCCACGGGATGGCCATGTAGTCGTTTTTTTCAATGCGGGCATACGCTTTAAATGCTTCCAGTCCGTCGTAAGCCCCTCCTCCGGTAAATACTTTGTCTACTCGAATGCCTGTTGGATTTGTGGTGTAATATTTGGCCATGGACAAAGAGGAGGGACCTCCTAATGAATACCCCATAACCATACTTGTGTTGCCCAGTTGGTAGTTTTCTTTTGCCAACAAATATTCTTCTACAGCCTTACGCATGTGGTAGGCAACCATTCCGCTATTGGCATCGTTTAAATACGGTCTTGGCATATGGCGTGTATACTCAACTCCCAGCATATCGGGAGTGATGGTGATGAATTTCAGCAAAGAGGGGAATGCTTCTACGTAAAACCTTCCTTTTCTGGTTACTATGGACGGACTTGTTTCTTGGTCCAAATCTGCTATGGGAGGTACTTCTATAACACCTCTTACTTGCAAATCCCGTGGATACACAAATGCACCTGTGCCTAGAACAGGGTCTCCAAAAGGATCGAAAGTATTATAAGAAATAGCCACAACCCGCATTTGAGCACTTAGGACATTGTCGATGAACTCTATGACCTGACTTACAGTAGGATCGGTTTCTTCTATTCCTATCTCTGCCAACAACTCCAAAAGACCCTCCTTAAGGGTAAAATCAAAAGTGCCTAATTCTTCTACAAAGTATGTAGAGCTGGTTTCTCCCTGACTCCCGTTTGGTGCCTCTTGTGGAGTGCAACGTAAGAAAAGAACAGAAAAGATGATGAGAAAAGGTAATGCAAAACGTTTCATACCAGCAAATTTTAAACAACAAATATAAAAAAACTTCATAAATTTGAGGCGAATGATTGGCGAAAGCAGTTTGTGGTTTCCCCGGATGTGTGCGGTGTGCGGGAAAGAGTTGATTCCCGGAGAAAATACTTTGTGTGTACATTGTTTGTTCCATTTGCCTAAAACGTATCATTGGCAACTTTATTTGAATCCTTTGCTAACTTCTTTTCATGCTCTGTCTCATTTGACGGGAGCCGTTGCTTTTTTGTATTTCAGAGAAGCAAGCCCCTATAGGAAATTGTTGCACCGTTTTAAGTACGGGGGTATGTGTGAAGTAGGCTTGTATATGGGGGAATTGTTTGGTAAGGAGTTGTGTGAAGAATGGGGTATGCCGACCGGCTTGACGCCGCCGGGAACCGGCAAAGAACGCCGTCCTGTTTTGGTGCCCATCCCTATGTCAGGTCGCAAGCGCAGAAAAAGAGGATACAACCAGGCTGAATGGCTGGCAGCCGGACTGTCTGCATCAACAGGCTGGCCTGTTGACGTTACGGCTGTTCGCAGGGTCAAAGAAAAAACAAGCCAGACGGTATACGATAAAGAGCAGCGGCAGGAAAATATGAAGAACGCATTTCAGGCAAAAACGCTTTCGTATAGCGATGTCTTGTTGGTGGACGATGTGGTAACGACAGGGGCCACTATGGAAAGTTGTGCGCATGCGCTTTGGAAGAAAAATCCCGATTTAAAATTGGGCTTTTTGTCGCTGGCTTTTGTTGAATAAAACGTATCTTTGTATGCCATGCCTGATTTTCTACGACTACATATCATAGACATTCTTGATATTTTACTGGTAGGCCTTCTTATATACCAAGTGTATAAAATCATAAGGGGTACGGCTGCCGTCAATATTTTTATAGGCATTCTTTTCGTTTATTTTATTTGGCTGATAGTCAAAGCTCTTCACATGGAGCTTTTGTCCAGTATTTTAGACAAAGTAATCAGTGTGGGTGTGTTGGCACTTATTGTGGTTTTTCAGCAGGAAATACGTCGTTTCCTGTTGCAGCTGGGGTCTAGATACACAAAAGACGGCAAGCGAAAAGAATTGTTCAACTCTCTTTTTCGTCCGGGACAGGAAATGTTGTCCAAACAAGACGTAGAAGAAATAGTACATGCATGCAGCCGGATGTCCGACCGCAAAACGGGAGCATTGATAGCTATCGAACGCTTTGCCTCTTTGGCTTTTATAGAAGAGACGGGAGACAGGGTAGATGCGCGTGTGCATAGAAGATTGATAGAAAACGTGTTTTTTAAAAACAGTCCTTTGCACGACGGAGGCATGGTCATTTCTCACGGCCGTATTCAAGCGGCTCGTTGTACGTTTCCTATGTCCGAGAGTCAGGGGATACCTCCTTATTTTGGGATGAGGCATAAAGCCGGTGCCGGTTTGAGCGAACAAACGGACGCTTTTATTATAGTGGTCTCTGAACAAACGGGCAATATAGCCACCATGCAGGACGGAATTATAAAGTCGTTGAGCGGAGTGGCGGAATTGCGTTTTGACTTGGAAAGCGCTTTTCATGAATAAAAAAACGATGATCTATCCGGCCCGGTTTGAAGAAAAAATAGGTTTTGACAGAATACGAGAGATGCTGGCTGAACGGTGTTTGAGTTTGGCCGGACGTGAACGTGTGGCCGCCATGGCTTTCAGCTCGGATCTTGCTTTTTTGGAACAAGAATTGGAACGGACGGGCGAGATGCATAGCATTTGTCTTTTGGAACAAGCTTTTCCGGAAACAGGGTATACAGACACCTTGCCTTTTTTAAAGCAGCTGCAAGCGCATCCCATGTATTGTCCGCGTGTGGAAGAATTGGTAAAGCTGCAATCTGCTTTGGGAACGATTCGTGCGTTGCTGCACTTTTTTGAAAAAACAGATGAAGAGGCGTATCCGGCTTTAAAGGAATTGTGCCGCCCTCTCACCTTTTTCCCTGCCATCACACAGCGCCTGGACGCTTTGTTGGATAAAACAGGCGCCATCAGGGATAATGCCTCGGCAACTTTGGCACAAATCAGGAGGTCTTTGCAAAAAAAAGAACAGCAAGTGGGAAGGCTGATGGCAGAGATTTTACAACAAACGCAAGAGCAGGGGTTTGCCGAGTCCGACGCACAAGTGTCCGTTCGCGACGGTCGGTTGCTGATTCCGGTGCCGGCAGCTTACAAAAGGCAAGTACTGGGTTATATTTATGATCAGTCGGCAACGGGGAAAACCATTTTCATAGAACCGGCGCCCGTAGTCAACTTGAATAATGAAATACGCGAGTTGGGTTTTGAAGAGCAGCGGGAAATCACAAAAATATTGCAAGAATTTGCCTCCTTTTTGCAGCCGTATGTACCGGATGTGATAGAACAAGCCCAATTTTTGGCAACCATAGATTTTTTACGAGCTAAAGCCCGTTTGGCTATATCTATGCAGGCAGGGAAGCCTGTAGTAAACAAAGAGCCGGGGATATTTTTGCAAAGGGCACGCCATCCCTTGTTGGAAAAAGCATTGCAAAGAGAGGGAAAAGAAATAGTGCCGCTTACGTTGAAATTGGATGGCACAAAACGGATTTTGTTGATATCCGGTCCAAACGCCGGAGGAAAATCTGTGTGTTTAAAAACGGTGGGCCTGTTGCAATATATGTTTCAATGCGGTTTGTTGATTCCGGCGTCTGAAACGTCTGAGCTTTGCTTGTTTGAGGGTATTTTCCTAGACATAGGAGACGAGCAATCGTTAGACAACGACTTGAGCACGTACAGTTCGCATTTGCTGAGTATGAGGGAAATTCTTTTGCATGCCAACGACCGATCGTTGGTGTTGATAGATGAATTTGGCACGGGAACCGAGCCTACGGCCGGAGGGGCTATTGCCGAGGCGTTGTTGGAACAATGGGAAGAAAAAGGAAGTTTTGGTGTCATCACCACGCATTATTCCAATTTGAAGTTTTATGCCACTACCGGGAAAGGAGTGCTCAACGGAGCTATGCAGTTTGATGTGCAGCAGATGCAACCGTTGTTCAAGTTGGAAACGGGGGTGCCCGGGAATTCATTTGCTTTTGAGTTGGCTCGCAAAATGGGCTTGCCTGCTTCCGTTATACAACAAGCACAGGATAAAGCAGGAGCCGGATTTGTGGAAACAGAGCGCTACATCCGACAGATTGCTCGTAGCAGGAGAAGGTGGGAAGAAAAGGTGGTGCATATTACGCAGACGGGGAAAAAATTGGATCACATCACAGACAAATACCAAACGGAATTGTCGGAAATTCGGACTCTCAGAAACCAGATTTTGAAAGAGGCTCGTACGGAAGCTCGGCAAATATTACAAGAAGCCAACCGGAAAATAGAATTGACGATTAAGGAAATACGGGAATCGCAAGCCGAGAAGGAAAAAACAAAAGCCGGCAGGGGTACGTTGCAAGCCTACAAGGAACAATTGGCTGACGATCGGCAAGACGAAGGGGACAAAAAGATAGCGCAGAAAATGGAGCAGCTGCGCAAAAGGCAAGAGGCACGTGAGAAAAGGAAACAGAAAGCCGCTCCGTCCAAAGCAGCAAAACCCCGAAAGCCAGAGGAATTACCGGCCGGGCCGTTGCAACCGGGTGATTTGGTTCGGACAAAAGACGGTTTGATTACGGGAGAGGTGATGGCCATCAAAGATGCAAAGGTGCGTATTGCTATGGGGCAGATGGTTACGGAAACAGATGTGGATCGCTTGGAGCGTATATCTGCCGGAGAATACAAAAAAGTGGTTCGTAAAGGAGTGGTAAAAACCTCTTTTGGGCAGGAAACTTTGTCTAAGGAGAGGCTGCAATTTTCTCCGCATTTGGATGTTCGCGGGTTGAGGGCAGGTGAAGCGTTGGATAAAGTAGCTCGTTTTTTGGACGATGCATTGGTCTTGGGTGTGAATCAGGTGGAAATCTTGCACGGAACGGGTACGGGTGCGCTCCGAATGGAAATTAGAAATTATCTGCAGAGGGCGTACGGTGTGGCGTCTTTTGAAGACGAACACGTAGAGCGTGGGGGACCCGGGATTACTTTGGTTTATTTGGAATAAGTATGTAAGAAGTACAATATGAAAAAAACAATTTTTATTCTTTCTCTGTTCTTAGTTATGGCATCTTGCCACAGACAACAGGATCCGGTTGTAGTAGCGCAGCAATTTTTAGAGGCTTTCTTTACTTCAGATTTTAAGACAGCCAGAGAATATGCAGATCCGGTGCTGTACGACATCTTGGATAAGACGCAAGATATTCTGGATTCGCTTACGGAAGAAGAACAGGAAGAAGTAACGGGTTATTTATCTACCATTACCATTGAAGTGGAACGTCCTGTTGATATAGATAAGGATACAGTTTTGTTGTCCTACAAAGTGGACTTTTCTCGCTTGCCCCAACCGGGCCAAGCAGTGATCACGTTACGTAAGGAGGGTACGGGCTGGAGAGTATGTGCTCTTGATTAAAGCAAAGCTTCTTTTAAAGCGTCTGCATAGTCTGTTTTTTCCCAAGAAAAGTAAGAAATTCCGTCTTTTACATAGGGGTCTCTGCCAAAGTGGCCGTAGTTTGAAGTGGCTCTGTAAATGGGGTTTTTCAATTGCAGCCGTTCAATGATTTTTGCCGGACGCAAATCAAACAGTTGAGAGACAACTTGTGCAATTTCCGCATCGGATTTTGTACTGTGTGACGTGCCGTACGTGTTGATGTATATGCTTACGGGGCGAGACACACCAATGGCATAAGCCAATTGGACCAGCACTTCTTCTGCTATTCCTGCTGCGACTAAGTTTTTGGCAATGTGACGGGCTGCGTAACTGGCAGAGCGGTCTACTTTGCTGGGGTCTTTTCCTGAAAAAGCACCTCCGCCGTGTGCTCCTCGGCCTCCGTATGTGTCGACAATGATTTTGCGTCCCGTTAGGCCGGTGTCGCCATGCGGTCCGCCAATCACAAATTTTCCTGTAGGATTGACCAGCAACCTCATTTGGTGGTCAAAGAGATGTTTGCGGGACGGGTGTACCTTTTCAATAATTCTGGGCAACAAGATGTTTTTGACGTCTTCCGTTATGGTACGGTGCATGGTGTCGTCATCTGCAAACGGTTCGTGTTGGGTGGACAACACAAAAGTATCCACTCTTTGGGCTTGTCCGTCCGGGTTGTATTCTATGGTAAATTGGCATTTGGAATCCGGTCGCAAGTACGTCATCTCTTTTCCTTCTTTACGAATGGCCGTCAGTTCTTTAAGAGCTAAATGGGCCAGTACGATGGGTAAGGGCATTAATTCTTCCGTTTCTGAACAGGCGTAACCGAACATCATGCCTTGGTCTCCGGCTCCTTGTTCTTCCGGGTCTTCCTTTTCCACACCGCGGGAAATGTCTTGCGACTGTCCTTCTATGAGAGAAATGATGCCGCACGAGTGGGCTTCAAATTTACATGCAGCATTGGTGTATCCTATATCTGCGATCACTTGGCGTGCCACCTCTTGAATATCTACCCAGGCATTGGATCGGACTTCTCCTCCTATGATAACAAGGCCCGTAGTTACAAACACTTCACAGGCCACTTTGGACTGGGGGTCTTTTTTTAAAAACTCATCTAAAATGGCATCTGCAATTTGGTCTGCTATTTTGTCCGGATGCCCTTCAGAAACAGACTCGGAAGAGAATAAAATATTCATAAAAATCAATTTTTTGACAACAGACAAAGGTATGAAAAAAAGGTTGGTGCAAGAAATGTTTATAAAAAGCCGGTTTTTGTTGATAACAGGAACCGGAAATGGCTTTCTTTGCCGTTGATAATATCTATTTTTGTTAATCCAAAGAAAGTATTCAATAATGATGTATACCAGACAAATTGGCATAGTGCTATTGCTTCTGGGCTTTTTTGTAATATCGTGTGAAGAAAAGCCGGTGCCGGAATCTCTTTATTTGGACAAAACACAAGTTGTTTTTACTTCATCTGTCGGTGAACAAACTCTTCAAGTGACAGCCAATTGCAGTTGGTCTGCAGCGGTGAAGGAAGGAGCCGATTGGCTTTCGGTGACACCCTCAAACGGGCAGGGAAACGGAACACTGACACTTTCATCACAAGGCAATAGGGGAACTGAACGTAAGGGATCCATAAAAGTATATTCTGCTGAAAAAGATGTGCGTGTTGAGGTTACGCAGTCGGAACAAGAGGTCTTGTATTGGAGTATTTCTCAGCTACGGGATTTGTACAAAGGAGTGGATGTGAAGGTAACGGAAAAGGTGGTTGTAAGAGGGGTGGTTGTAAGCAATTTCCGGCACGTGGAAGAAGGGGGTTTGAACAACTATACGTCCATGAAAGCCATTGTGGTGAGTGATGAAGAAGCCGGAATTCAATTGTTTTGTGCAGAAAACAACACCCATTTCAAGCAAGGAGATAAGGTGGAAATTCAGCTTTTAGACCAAACGTTGTCTGTATACAACAACGGTCCCCTTCAAGTAACGAATCTTCCCTTGGCCAACATTACAAAAACGGGAACGGAAGCTCTTGTGGCCAAAGAAATATCGGCTGCACAACTTGTTTCCGGTGACTACGAATCCATGTATGTGGCCGTATCTAATGTGCAGGTAAGGGACCAAGATTTGAACAGAACGTTTGTGGAGAAAGCACTTCATACTTCCATTGGAATGGTAGCCGAATCCAAGGAGACATTTGATGTCTTTTCTTCCCAATATTCTTCTTTCAAAGACGTAGTTGTACCTTCCGGCAGTGGAGTTCTTAAAGGCATAGCTTGTGTGTATGGGGATACGTATCAGATCATCTTTGCCAAAGATACGGATTGGGCAGGTTTGACCGGGGAACGTTTTTATACATCACCTACATTTTTCCTTGCCATTGCAGAGAAGGAAGTGTCCGGAGAAGAGGGACAGTTTACCGTATCTGTATCCGGCAATGTGGATTGGACCGTATCTTCATCAGATCCTGAACATTTTTCCGTTGCACCCTCTTCCGGGAGCAAGTCGGATCCGGTAACGGTAACGTATACACAGAATCCTTCCGTAACAGAGTCTCGTGTGGCAGATATCGTCTTTCAAACAACAGATGCTTCTGTTCCTGAAAAAACTTTGACTTTGCGCATCACACAGAGTCCTTTTGAAGCACTCATATCAGATGCGGTACGCTCCTGGATGGAATTGCCTTACGTGTCTACGGATACATCGGAAGAGGACACGTTTGTTTATATATCACACATGACTTCATTGAAGGGAAAAAGGGTACGCAACTATTCCTTCTGGTACGATACAGAAAACCGTTTGGCATCTTGGGTTGCTTATCCGCTGTATAGAGATATTATGGGAAGCGGCAGCCGGACGAATGCTTGGGGATTTGACCCAAAGGTACCCAAGCGTTACCAACCGGTTTTGTTTTATTCGTTTGCAGGTTCCAATTGGGATAGAGGTCATCAGTTGCCCTCTGCGGATCGACTTTCTTCGCAAGAAATCAATGAGAGTACTTTTTATTTTACCAATATCACACCTCAAGATGCATCTTTCAATCAAAACTTGTGGAACAACTTGGAGAGATATGTAAGGGGATGGGCTTTGGCTTGCGATACGTTGTACGTAGTTACCGGAGCCATGATTCAGACTCAAGACAATCAAGATATTGATTATGTAACGGACAACGATGGAAACCGGGTGGCACTTCCCAAAATGTATTACAAAGTGCTGTTGAGGTACGATGCCAAACAGCAAGAGAACGACGGGTATTCTGCCATTGGTTTCTCCTACGAGAACAGAGCATACACAGCCTTGGATCCCGTAGCTGCCGATGCTGTTTCTGTTAAAGAGATGGAGGAATTGACAGGGTTTACTTTTTTTTACAACATCCCTTCTTCTGTACAAGAAGCGGTTAAAACTTCTTTGAAATGGGAAGATTGGGGATTGGATGTACCATGACTTTTAAAATATATTAATAACCTAAATAAAATTTTATGAAAAGAATTGTTCAATGTTTTTTCGCTTTTTTGGCATTCGTGTTCCTGAGTACGGGAGCTTACGCCCAGATCACTACTTCGTCTTTGGGTGGGAGAATTACCGACGACGGCGGAGCTGCAGTAGCCGGGGTGACTCTGGTTGCTACTCACGTTCCGTCCGGAACCAAATATGCAGCTGTCACTAACAACGACGGCCGCTATGCCATTCAAGGGATGCGTCCCGGAGGACCCTACGAAGTAGAAGTATCCTTCATAGGCTTTCAGACCATGAGTTTTACTGACGTTACGCTTCAGTTGGGGGATCAGTACAACTTAAGTGTGGAGCTGAAGGAAGAGGCCTTCAAACTGGATGATATTGTGATTGTAGCCTCTGCCTCTTCTGCATTTGCCGGTGAAAAATTTGGTTCTTCTACGAACATTTCAAACCGGGATATACAAAAACTGCCTACCCTGAACAGGAGTATAACCGATATTGCCAAACTGTCTCCGTACGGAGGTAGCGGCATGAGTTTTTCCGGTGGGGACGGCCGTTCCTCAAACTTTACTGTTGACGGAGCCAACTTCAACAACAACTTTGGTTTGAGCGCCAGCCTTCCCGGTGGAGGAACACCTATTTCCATTGATGCTATTGAAGAAGTTCAAGTAGTAATTGCTCCTTTTGATGTGCGTCAAACCAATTTCATTGGCGGTGGAGTCAACGCCATTACAAAATCGGGGACCAACACATTTAAGGGGAGTGCCTATGCATACCATCGGAATGAGAACATGAGAGGGAATAGAGTCAATGGTGTTGAATTGGCAGATAGAGAAATAGACAGAAACACCACATATGGATTTACATTGGGTGGCCCTATTATGAAGAACAAATTGTTCTTCTTTGTGAACTTTGAATATACAGAAACACCCACGGTAGTCAACCGCTGGAGGCCTTCAATAGACGGAGTGGCAAACAGAGACCTTTATATTTCACGTACCACGGTAGCCGATATGAAGAAAGTTTCTGATTTCCTAAAGAATACGTACGATTACGATACGGGCTCTTACACAGATTATCCAGCCAATGAAAGCAATATGAAAATATTGGCTCGACTGGACTGGAACATCAGCCGGAACCACAACTTGGCCATTCGTTACAACTACACGTTGAACAGGGGCTGGAGAAACACCAATGCTTCTTCTTCCAACTGTATTCAGCGCGCAACGGAAAGCCGCCTAGGCCAATACTCCATGGCCTTTGCCAATGCTATGTATTCCATGGACAATATTGTGAATTCAGTTTCTGCTGACTTAAACAGCCGTATAGGAGACAACCTTTCCAACCAGCTGCTTATTACGTATTCGCAATTGGACGACATCCGCGGATCCAGTTCTACCAAATTCCCGTTTATCGACATTTTGGATGGATATTCAGTAGAGAATGGACAGATTCACCAAAACATTATGCCTTATATGTCTGCAGGTTACGAACTGTTTACTTGGAACAACGGTGTTCACAATACGGTACTTAACGCAAAAGACGACATCACTTGGTATAAAGGCAACCACAAAATAACGGCCGGAATCAGCTTT
The DNA here is from genome assembly GCA_012839605.1 of Bacteroidales bacterium. GTDB lineage: Bacteria > Bacteroidota > Bacteroidia > Bacteroidales > UBA932 > DMER64. The sequence continues at coordinate 8,261 of DUNA01000074.1, read as the reverse complement.
GAATATCAAATGGCCGACAACTCTTATATGAGAAACGGTACGGGTTACTACCGCTACCACAGTCTGGATGATTTCCTGACGGGAGCGGCTCCTGAAACGGTTGCTTTGACTTATGGTTATGATGGCGAACAAAACCCGGCGGCCCGCGTGCGTTTTTATCAGTTTGGGTTGTACTTGCAAGACGAGTGGAGCATAGGCCATAACTTCAAATTGAATTACGGTGTTCGTTTTGATGAGATCATATTCAACAATAAGGATTTGATGCGGAATAATGCGATTTATGAAATTGAATATGATGGCAAGAGTGTAGATACCGGAAAATGGCCCAAACCAAAACTCCAAGTTTCTCCCAGAGTAGGATTTACGTGGGACGTACTTGGTGACCGTACCCTTAAAGTCCGTGGAGGTTCCGGATTGTTCTCCGGTCGTTTGCCCTTGGTGTTTTTCACCAATATGCCCACAAACTCGGGAATGGTGCAAAACATTGTGGCTGTTTCTACAAGATACAGTGCCGGTGTAGCCAACCCCGATCCTCTTCTGGAATCATTCAAAGGCAAAATGATTACAGATGTTGACGCATTGATTGAAAAGCTCCACAGCTTGGATCCCAAGAAGTTCCCTAAAACCATTTCTCCGGAAGACGGTGTGAAACCTTCTCAGATTAATGGGATTGACCCCAATTTCAGGATGCCTCAAATATGGAAAACTTCCATTGCGTTGGATTACAATTTCCGTACATCGTTTCCTTTCTCCATCACGGGTGAATATATTTTCAACAAGACCATCAATGGAGTTCGTCTGTTGAATTGGAACATAAAAGAAAATGCCGGTTTCACTCAGTTAAACGGACCCGACAGGCGTCATATTTATCCGCAAGAGTATAGATATACAGATACAGACGCGTTTGTGCTTACCAACACAAATAAAGGATACGGATGGACAGCCAACGTCATGTTGAACATGAGCCCCATGAAGAATCTGCACATCATGGCTTCTTATACACATACGGTTATGAAGCAAATTACAGGTATGCCCGGTTCCAATGCTGAATCTGCTTACTTGTATATTCCCACAGTTGAGGGAGCCAACTTTGCAGGACTCAGCAATTCTCAATACGTGACTCCTGACCGTGTGTTTGCTTCTATTTCTTATCAAGACAATTCAAAGAACCACTTTGCATTGTTCTACCAAGCGTATCGTGGCGGTTCCAACTATACATATATGTATAATGGTGATTTTAACGGGGACAACATTGCTTATGACGTGATGTACATACCCAAAGACGATACAGAAATCTTGTTTGCTTCACAAAGCGACAGGGAGCGTTACTGGGCGTTTGCAGATCAAGATGCCTATTTGACCAAGAACAAAGGGAAATATGCAGAAGCATACAGTGTTTATTCACCTTGGGTACACCGTTTTGACTTCCGTTATTCGAGAGATTTCGTTGTCAACATTGGTAAATCAAGGAATACCTTCCAACTGAATTTTGACTTGATGAACATAGGCAACTTGTTCAATAGCAAATGGGGTGTCCACCAGATTCTCTCTACCGAGGCAATGAGCGGACGCATCTTGCAATTAGACAGTATCAACGAACAAGGTGTCCCGGTATTCAAGACAAGGGTACAGGAAGGCGCCAAGACCTGGGATTACAGCCACTCAATGGGTCAATGCTGGTCACTGCAGGTTGGTATTAGATATCTTTTTAACTAATCAGCTAAAACTTACCTTATGAAACTTAAATATATATTATTATCGGTTTTTGCCTTTGCAGCATTACTTACAGGCTGTAAAGATGAAATAGAGATACCCAACTTGAAAGAGGTAAAAGTGGACATGTCCTATATTGGCTTTGCTAAAGAGGGCGGTTCAAAGACAATTACCCTGACAGCTACCGAAAGCTGGAACATTACCAATGTTCCGGATTGGCTGACGGTTACTCCCACCAGTGGGGGTGCTGCTCCGGATGGTATAAAGGTTACTTTTTCTACAGCGGCTACGGAGTCAGATTATTCCTCTGAAGTGTATGTACACTGCGCCGGAAAGGTACAGGTGTTGACCGTAACCCAAATTGCCGGTCCTCAGGAAATTGTTCTCTCAACGTGTAAAGAAGTGAGAGAAAATGGGGTCGATGGCAAGGTATATTGGGTAGAAGGGCAGGTTACGGTCATTGAAAATACCGTTTATGGTAACTGGCGCCTGAATGATGGAACGGGAGAATTGTTGATTTACGGAACACTGGATTCCAAGGGCAACACGCAAAACTTTTTAAGCTGGGGTCTGGCAGTGGGAGACCGCGTAATGGTACACGGTCCGCGCTTAACATATGGAGCGGAAATTGAATTGGTAGACGTGACCGTAGATAAGATTACTCCTTCGCTTATTGCAGCAGAAGTAGATAAAGTGGAAATACCCAAGGAAGGCGGCGTATTTGAAGTGGCTGTTCTGTACAAAGGGGATGGACTGGATGTAGAATACAATGAAGATTGGCTTTCTGTGAAATCCATGAGTAAAGGAGCCGATGATTCTACACGAGTAGCCTTTGTGGCACAACCCAACCTGGGAGGAGACCGTACTGCAAACATTTCCTTTACTTCTGCCAAAGGCGGTAATTCTTCTACCATAAAAGTTACTGTTACACAAATAGGAGCCATTATAGATGCTACCATTGAGGAATTTATTGCTGCTGCAGAAGATGTCACGCAATACCGGATTTCAGGTATCATTACCCGAGATACGGGCAACGATTATGGTAATATTTACATAAAAGATGCTACCGGCGAGGTGTACATTTACGGTATACTTGATGAACACGGACAAACAAAGCAATGGAAGAACATGGGTATAAAAGAGGGTGATATTGTTACGCTTGTGACTCCTCGTAGGTCGTATGCCGGAACTCCGCAAGGCGTCAACGCAACGGTAGAAGAACACATTCCGGTTGTAGATGCCACGCTCTCAGAGTTTTTAGATGCTGCTGTCGGCAATACGTATTATCGTCTGGTAGGTACGGTAGGTACTTTATCAGAAACAGACCAATACGGAAACTTCAATATATCCGATGGAACTTCCCAGGTGTACGTGTACGGACTGGTTCCGGGATGGCGTGGTGCCTCCAGGCTATTCCAAACTCTGCTTGCAGAAACGGGACTGAAGGAAGGAGATTTGATTACAATCGTAGGCAGAAGAGCTGCTTACAATGAATCACCGCAAGTGGGCAATGCATTTTATGTTTCGCACCAACCTGCAGATGGAATTGTCTTCTAAAATAGAAGACAGAAAAAGAATCCAAAACAGCCCGGAAATCATGGAAATTTCCGGGCTTTGTTTTTTTTGGTTTGAGATTAATATCTTAATTTCGCGGCGTCAGATTTAATTATATTGCTAAAACCAAATACTTTTAATGAAACAACAACCTATGAGACAAACTGTTAAGAAGATTGCTTTGTTGGCAATGAGCTTTTTTGTTGCCACTTTGGCATTTGCGCAGATCACTACATCTAGTATGAGTGGTCGCGTAACGGAAGCAGATGGTTCTGCAGTCATCGGTGCTACCGTGATTGCCGTTCATACTCCTTCCGGAACACAGTACTACGCCATTACCGACATTGCCGGTAACTACCGCATGCACAACATGCGTATTGGCGGCCCCTATACGGTGACCGTATCGTATATGGGGTATGCAGACGCCACATACGGCAACATTGCATTGCGTCTGAGCGAAAACTATGTGCAGAACATAGTGATTGCAGAAGCAGCCACCACATTGGAAGCGATTGTGATTTCTGCAGGTGTGGAGAACCCCATCCTTACTTCAGACAAGTCGGGAACATCCACCAACGTGAGCGCAAGAGATATTGCGGCATTGCCCACAGTAAGCCGCGGTATTCAGGACTTTACCAAGCTGACGCCTCAGGCCAGCGGATTTTCATTCGCATCGCGCGACAACCGTATGAACAACTTTACGGTAGACGGAGCCGGATTTAACAACAACTTTGGCTTGTCTTCCGACTTGCCCGGTGGTCGTGCAGAACCCATCTCGTTAGATGCTATTGAAGAAATAACCGTCAACATTGCACCTTACGACATCCGTCAGTCCCGCTTTACCGGTGCTGCCGTTAACGCAGTAACAAAGAGCGGTACCAACAAAATCCAAGCATCTGCCTATACGTACCAACGTTTTGCAGGAATGCAAGGAAAAACCGTAGACGGAGTAGAGATCCAAGGTGTGGATGAGACAGGTAAGCAAACGTATGGTGTACGTGTGGCCGGTCCCCTCATCAAGAACAAATTGTTCTTTTTCCTGAGCGGTGAATTTGAAACGGAAAACGCTGCCGGTGTTGCTTGGAGACCCAGCACGGACGGCAACGCCAATCAATCGCAATTTATTTCCCGTACATCGGAAGCTGACCTGGAAAGAGTAAAGCAACACCTGATCAGCAAATACGAATACGATCCGGGCAAATACAAAGATTGGGATCCTTTCAAAGTTCAGAACTACAAAATTTTGGCACGTCTGGACTGGAACATCAGCCGCAACCACAAACTGATGATACGTTACAACGACGTGGTAGGTTCCTATATGAACGTAACCAATGCGACCTCGGGTCCTTCGGGAATTGACCGCGCCAGGAGCGGACGTATGAGCTTGAACTCCATTGCCTTCCAGAACAACTTCTACGGAATGGAAAATACCGTACGTTCCATCACCGGTGAATTGAACTCTACGTTGTCTTCCCGCATTACCAACCAGTTCTATGCTACGTACACACATATTCGTGACGGACGTACGTCACCTAACGACAAATTTGAAGAGCCGTTGAATCGTTTCCCGCACGTGGATATCTGGAAAGACGGCAACGCGTACATGTCTTTTGGTTACGAACTGTTTACCTTCCACAACGAAGTGTTGAACAACACCTGGAACGTTGTTAACAACATGACCATCAACTTAAACCGCCATACGGTTACAGTAGGTGCTTCGTTTGAGCGTATGTATGTAAGGAACTCTTACATTAGGGAAGGAACCAGCTACTATCGTTATGCATCTGTGGATGATTTCATTAACGACGCTACTCCCATTGGCTTTGGCTTAACGTATGGATATTACGGCAACGACGCTCCCGGCCAAATGTTGACGTTTGGTTACGGAGGTCTGTATGCTCAAGATGAGTGGCAGGTAACTCCCGCATTCAAGCTTACCTACGGTGTTCGCTTGGAACTGCCGTTCTATTTTGACAAAATGGATACCAACCAAGCCATTGTAGGCAAAACGACCGGATTTAGAGACATTGATTATCCCGATTCCGGTATAGCCGTCAAAGGCGGATCCTGGGATGTAGGCACTTGGCCCAAACCCAAAGTGACCATCAATCCTCGTATTGGATTCAACTGGGACGTGAAGGGTGACCGCTCGTTGCAATTGCGCGGAGGTACAGGACTGTTCTCCGGCATGATGCCTTTTGTATGGTTTACCAACCAGGTAGGAGGTTCCGCTATGATTCAGTCACCTGAATTGGCTTGGAATGCAGCTACTTGTGCTGCTTACGGATTGAAGTTCAATCCCGATTACAAAGCGTTGATTAACGCAGACAAGACTACGTTCCCCGACAAACCGGACCCCAACTTCTTGCCCAACAACGCCAACATTGCTATGGTGGATAAAGATTTCAAATTCCCCCAAATTTGGCGTAACAACCTGGCAGTAGATATGGAATTGCCTTGGAATATGATCTTTACCGGAGAGGTATTGTACAGCAAAGATGTGAATGCCGTAACTCAGGTGAATGCCAACGAGGCAGCTCCCGAAGGAACTATGGCAGGCCCCGACCAACGTCCCGTATGGACAAGTGCCAATCGGAAGGTAAGTCCCACCCTGGCCTCGGCCATGTTATTTACTAATTCCAGCAAAGGATACCAGCTGCAAATGACGGCTCAGTTGACCAAGAACTTCTCCAAAGGCTTGAGCGGTATGGTGGCCTACACCTATACCAATGCCAAGGACGTATCGGCCAACCCCGGTTCTACAGCTTACTCTGTATGGACAGCCAATGCTTCTGTGAATTCCTTGAACAATCCGGGATTGAGCTACTCCAATTTCTCCATCCCCCATCGTTTGATTGGAAACATCACATACCGCATTGAATACCTGAACCATCTGGCAACCACCATCGGGTTGGTTTACCAAGGAGTACCCAGCGGTCGTTGGAGCTACACCTACGCAGGAGACGTAAACGGTGACGGAAGTTCCAACTCGGACTTGATGTACATCCCGGCCAGCCCCGGCGAAATTACTTTTGTTGAGTACAAAGGAATGACCCCCGAAGCACAAAGCCAGGCTTTCTTTGAGTACGTAGATAACAATGCGTACCTGAAAGCCCGTAAAGGCGATTATGCAGAACGCTTTGGCCACGTACGCCCCTGGATCCACCGTTTTGATATCAAAGTGTTGCAAGATGTATTTGTAAACTTTGGTAAAGACAACAGGTTAACCCTTCAAGTTTCCCTGGATATCTTGAACGTAGGAAACCTGCTGAACGACTCTTGGGGTTGTTATTACTACAACGCCTTATCAAGCTACGACAACGTCATGCCGTTAAGTGTAGCCAGTGCCGGAACTACTTCACAAGCCCCCACGTTCCGCCTGAATGCAGACGATATTGCCGACTTTAAAGCCAAGTCGCAGTTGTCCAAATCTCTGTCAACCAGCTCTACCTGGAGCATGTTGCTTGGATTCCGCTTGCTGTTCTAAAACTCATGGCTTGAAAGCCTTTTGATGTAAGCCCGGGAGTTTTTATAATTTCCGGGCTTTTTTCATGTTGAATGGCCTAAATTGTTTATTTTTGCTTGTATGAAAACGACAAATTCCTTTAGGCTTTTTGTGATTGCTTCTTTGCTAGGTATATGCCTTGGAATGTACTCTTGTTCAAGGGAACCTACTACTTTGGTAGTTTTGCAAACAAGTGATTTGCACGGACGCTTTGACTCTTCTTTAGCCGGTTTGGCCGGTTATATTCGTCAAATGAAAGAACAATACAAGGACCGAGTGGTGTTGCTGGATGCGGGCGATTACCTGCAAGGCACTCCGGGTATGTATTATTCGAACTATATAGATACTACGGAAAAGCACCTGAGTGCTGCTTTTTTTGATTGGTTCCCTTATACGGCTATTGGAGTAGGCAATCACGATATAGAAGCGGGAGTGCCTGTTTTTTCGCGTGTATATAGGCAGACAAGTGTTCCGGTGGTTACTGCCAATGTGACAAATTTGGTGTCCGGCAAGCCGTATTTTGAACCGTATGTAGTTGTAAAAAAGAAGGGATATAAAATAGCTGTTTTGGGGATGCTCACTCCGCATGTCAGTTCTTGGGTGGCGGAGCATTTGCGTCCCGGAATGGATTTTCATTCTGTAGAAGAAGCCGCAGCTTTTTGGGTTCCGTATATCAAGGAGAAAGAAAAACCCGATTTGCTCATTGGTTTGTTTCATACCGGGGCCGAGGGAGGTGCTTCCGGTGACATGGGTAGTGAAAACGCAGCTTTATGGGTAGCCCGGAACGTACCCGGCATTGATTTGATTTGCTACGGCCACGATCATGTACCCAATATTGAAGCCGTTCCTACGGCCGGACAAGATACGGTTTGGCTTATCAATCCGGGAGCAAGGGGGCGCTATGTGGCACAGGCGCAGATTGATATTCATCATGGAGTGAAAAAACAAATACGTGTAAAAGCAGTATTGGTAGACACGAAGGAGTTGGAACCGGACCAAGAGTATTTGGAAGATTTTAACGACTATTTCCAAAGGGCGTATGTTTATGAGACCACACCCATAGCGGAAATCCTGAACACCATGGAAAGCCGCCTGGCTTTTGACGGACCTTCTGCTTGGGTGGATGAAGTTCATAGGGGCCAGGTAGCTATGGCCGGTCTTCAGACAGACTTGTTGCCGGAAGTGTCTTTTGCCTCGGCATTGCAATACGATGCCGTTATTCATAAAGGACAATTGTATTTGAAAGATTTTTTTACATGGTTCCCTTACGAAAACACGTTGTGTATCATAGAAATGACCGGAGAAGAAATCAAACAATATTTGGAATATTCGTACGACCAAACGAATATCATAAACTTTGATTCGGCTGCCGGCATTTGACTATTCTTTCTCCTTTAGGACGGTTCTTATATACAGTGTAAAAAATGCCGGCAGCCGAATCAAAGTTTATGATATTCGTTTGGTCGTACGAATATTCCAAATATTGTTT
>DUNA01000073.1 GCA_012839605.1 Bacteroidales bacterium | reverse complement strand
GGATCGGCAGCCGGTCCCAAAGCGGCCTCGAGAGCCAGGCGAATGGACGAACACGCCCATATCACACTCATTCAGAAATCGGCAGAATTGTCTATGGCCTCATGTGGCTATCCTTACTACGTAGGCGGATTTTTTGACGACAGAGACCAATTGCTCTGTTCCCCGGCCGGTGTGGTACGGGACTCTCGGTTTTTCTGGAACGCTAAACGCATAGAAACAAAAGTTCGTACAGAGGTTACCAAAGTGGACCCCGTAGCCAAAGAAGTTTTCTACAAAAACTTGGACAGCGGAGAAACAGGATCGCTCCCTTACGACAAATTGGTCATTGCCACCGGAGCCACTCCGCGGAAACCACCCGTACCGGGTATTGAACTGGACGGCATCACCACCTTGCAATCTATGCAAGACGCTGACTTCCTAAGAAAAATCAGGGACGATGGCCTCATCAAAAAGGCCGTGGTCATTGGCGGAGGACTGATTGGTATAGAAACGTGCGAAGCACTTCACTTGGCCGGTATAGATATCACACTGGTAGAGATGCTGCCCCAGTTGCTCACCTTCCTGGATATGCAAATGGCCATGCTGGTTGAAGGATACGTACGGACAAAAGCCAACGTCATTCTGGAAAACGGCGTAGCGGCTTTCTTAGGTGAAAACGGAAAATTGACCGGCGTGAAACTACAAAACGGTACAGAAATACCTTGCCAGCTGGCCGTAGTAGCCATTGGTGTGGTTCCCAACGTAGGCCTGGCCCGCGATATGGGCATTACCATTGGCGAACGCGGAGGGATTGTAGTAAACAAGTACATGCAAACCAATCTGGAAGACGTCTATGCAGTAGGTGATTGTGTAGAAACCAACAACTTGATTACAGGTGTCCAAGTACATGCTCCGTTTGGAGATTTGGCCAACCTGCAAGGACGAGTAGCCGGTGAAAACATCATTTGCGGCAACGTAAAAGAATTTCCCGGAACCATCCAAACAGGTATCTGTAAGGTGTTTGATTACGGTGTAGGTTCTACCGGTTTGTCTGAGCAAAACGCAGCACGTAACAACATCACCAATTACGAAACCATCTACAACGCCAGTTTGGACAGACCGGGCTTTATGCAAGGCCAACTTTTGATTACCAAATTGCTGGCAGACAAAGCATCCCGCAGAATCCTGGGTGCACAAGTCTTAGGCCCCGGAGACGTGGGAAAACAAATGGCCATCTGGGCCATGGCTATCCAAAACAACATGACGGTGGACCAAATGGCCAACGCAGACCTGCCGTATGCACCGCCATTCTCTCTGGCCATCGACCACAGCATTGCCTCGGCCCACGTCATGCAGAACAAATTGGACGGAATCATGGACGGCCTCAACGCCTTTGAACTGAAAGAAAAGCTAAAAAAAGAAGAGAAGATGTTGCTGCTTGACGTCCGGATTCCGGAAGAGTTTGAAGCCATGCGACTGGGTATTGGCGAGGTGCTTATCCCACTGGGTCAGCTGCGTGCACGTTTGGACGAACTACCAAAAGACAAAGACACGCCCATTATCACTTGGTGTAAAATTTCCCTGAGGGGGTACGAAGCCGCACTCATCCTCAAGGCACACGGTTACACCAACGTGAAGGTGTTGGAAGGCGGCCTTATGGCTTGGCCTTACGGTCGGGAGCGCTAAGAAATCGCAACGTATCAACATCAAAAAAGGACTTACCCAAACGGATAAGTCCTTTTTTTTGTAGCGAGGACGAGACTTGAACTCGTGACCTCATGATTATGAATCATGCGCTCTAACCACCTGAGCTACCTCGCCGCAGAGCTAAGAGCTGCAAAAGTAAGCATAATTTTTAAACGTGCAAACACTATTTGTCCGGATACAACAGTACGGTAGCGTACGCAGCCACACCCTCTTGACGTCCCACAAAGCCGATTCGCTCCCCTGTAGTGGCTTTTATTGAGATTTGTTCCACGTCTGCTTCCAGAATCCCGGCCAGTACCTGACGCATCTGCCCAATGTAAGGCCCAATCTTGGGAGCCTGCAGACATACCGTACAATCTGCATTGCCCAGTCGATAGCCGGCATCCCGCACCATCCCATACGTTTTCTCCAACAACACTTTGCTGTCAATACCCTTGTAAGCCTCTGAAGTATCCGGAAAATGTACACCTATATCGCCCAAGGCCAACGCCCCCAAGAGCGCATCGCACAAGGCATGAATCAAGCAGTCGCCGTCCGAATGGGCCACACACCCCAGACGATATTCCAATCGTATACCCCCTAAGAAAAAAGGCAAATCCGGTTCCAAACGATGCACGTCGTATCCGTTGCCTATACGCGGCAACATATCCTTCGTTTTCATATCTCCACAAAAATAGCGATTTTTCC
>DUNA01000007.1 GCA_012839605.1 Bacteroidales bacterium | reverse complement strand
TGAATCAAAAATATTTTACCGTTTACCGCTTTTGTGAAGTAACAATTTTTAAGGGGGTTGTTTTGAAAAAATGGCGTAAAGAATCGAGGCTTGCCTATCCTGATTTTTTACAGGTTAAACAAGTGATACACAAAGTCTTAGATTGTTATTTTGCTTTGTTTTTTTGGACCGGCTTCTTACACAGGAGCCGGTTTTTCTCATCTATTAGGTTACGCCAAAAGTAACAATTTTTATGTTTGAATGCAACAGAAATTCATATTTGGTCCAATTTATCCTGTTTTTGGTCGGTTTGGCTTTGATTTCGGGAAAATCTCGGATTTTTCCTGCTTTTTGCCGATGGGAGGAGGCGCGGGGGCGCAGGGGGTGCAACGCACACATTGTTCGTTTGCCTCAGGATCAACAACTTACGGATTTCGACCCCCCAGGGGTCGATTTTCTTAACTGCCTGATATTCAGCCAAACGAACAATGTGTGCGTTGCACCCCCTCTGCTGCTGCCTGATGCTTGGCACACAAATTGCCATCTTGATACCTTATATATAAAATAGATTTTTATGCAAAAAGATACATTTCCCGTCTTGGATATGAGTTGTGCCGGCTGCGCCTTGAACGTAGAGAAGAAAGTGCGCAGCTTGCCCGGAGTCCACCAGGCCGCTGTCAATTTGGCAGCCAACACTCTGGTAGTTACCTACGATGAAGCCTTGTTGAGCCCCTATGAGATCCAGGCCCAAGTTCAAGCCATCGGCTACCGCGTCATTGTAGCGGAAGAAAACGCAGAAGAAAAACAAGCAGCCGAACAAGCTAAGCAATACAAAAAAATGAAGACCCGCGTAATCGTTGCCTGGGTCTTCGCTATACCGCTTATGGTCCTTTCCATGGGCTTTATGAACTGGAGACCGGGCTACTGGATTCAGTTAGGTTTAGTCATCCCCATCATGTTCTATGCCGGCAGGGACTTTTACGTGCGTGCCTGGCGCCTCTTGCTCCAACGCAGCGCCAACATGGATACACTGGTTAGTTTAAGCACCATAGTAGCCTTCCTGTTTAGCGTCTTTAACACAGCTTTCCCCCACATATTGGAAAGCCGCGGCATAGAAGCCCACGTCTATTACGAAGCGGCCGGCATGATCCTGGCTTTTGTGCTTCTGGGTAAGTTTCTGGAAGAACGTGCCAAATCAAGTACCGGAGCCGCCATCCGGGGTCTCATGGGCCTCCAGCCCAAAACAGCCCGCATCCTTACCTCCCCGGACTCAGCCACGTCCACCTCCTGCCCCACTTCCGCTACTGCAACTTCTACCTCTTCACCCATCACTCTTCACCCCTCACCCCTCACTTCTCACCCCTCACCTATCACTCTTGTTGAGAAAGAAGTACCTATTGCCCATCTGCAAATAAACGATTTGATTGTCGTACGCCCCGGTGAAAAAATCCCTGTGGACGGCATTGTAACGGAAGGACACTCCACTCTTGATGAAAGCATGATTAGCGGAGAGTCCTTGCCCGTGGAAAAACAACCCGGCGACAAAGTCTTGGCCGGTACCATCAACCAATTGGGCTCCCTGACCATACGTGCTACTCAAGTAGGCAGCGGAACCGTCTTGGCACAAATCGTAAAAATGGTTCGTGAAGCCCAAGGCAGCAAAGCCCCTGTGCAAAAGTTAGCTGACAAAGTCAGTGCCGTTTTTGTCCCTGTGGTATTGAACATTGCTATTGTTACGTTTGCCTTGTGGATGATTATCGGAGGTGCATCGCACTTTCCATTAGCACTCCTAGCAGCCGTTTCTGTATTGGTCATAGCTTGTCCTTGCGCCATGGGTCTGGCCACACCTACCGCCTTGATGGTAGGTATTGGTAAAGGCGCACAAAACCACATCTTGATCAAAGACGCCTTTGCCTTAGAAAACATGGGCAAAGTAGATTGCATAGTATTGGATAAAACAGGTACCCTGACGGAAGGCAAACCGCAAGTAGAAACCCTCTATTGGGAAAACGAACCTACCCCTACACAACTATCCGTACTCCTGGCCGGAGAATTGAAATCTGAACACCCCTTAGCGCATGCTCTGGTAGAACACCTTCAAAATCATCCTTCACCCCTCACTTCTCCCTCTTCACACACTCCCTCTTCACCCGTTCACCTCTCACCCGTTCCCTTAGACAGTTTCCAGTCCATTCCCGGAAAAGGAATCGCATTTACACACCAAGGCCATACCTACCGCGCCGGAAACTTGGATTTTGTTCAAACCAATCCAACTAGTATCGTTTCCAATACCCTATTGGACCTGACGGCCGACTGGCAAAGCCAGGGTAAAGGCGTCATCTATTTTGCAGACCAGACACACGTTTTGGCTGCTGCCGCTTTCTCTGACCCCATCAAAAAGACTACACCAAGAGCGCTCGAGGAACTCAACCACATGGGCATAGAAGTACACATGCTTACGGGAGACAGCCACAAAACGGCAGGAGCCGTTGCAGGCACATTAGGTATCAAGCACGTACGCTCCGGAGTACTCCCCGCAGAAAAAGAAGACTACATCCGCGAACTGCAAGATCAAGGAAAATTTGTAGCTATGGTGGGTGACGGCATCAACGATTCCCAAGCACTCGCTCGCGCCCACGTAAGCGTAGCCATGGGCAAAGGCACCGACATTGCCATGGACGTAGCCATGGTCACCTTGACCACGTCTGATTTGACGCTGCTGCCCAAAGCCATCAGTCTATCCAAGAAAACCGTTCGTGTAATCCGTCAGAACCTCTTCTGGGCGTTCATATACAACGTCATAGGCATTCCCATTGCAGCCGGAATCCTCTACCCCATCAACCCCAACCTACTGCTCAACCCCATGTGGGCCGCAGCCGCCATGGCTTTCAGTTCCGTCTCTGTAGTCCTCAACAGCCTCCGCCTCCGCAGAGCCTAGCCCACTTCATGCGTCGCATGATGTGCATATCTTGCTTATTATCTACCACTTACTAAAATCGTCCCCTAGGGGCACGATTTTAGCATTTTGCTGTATTTCAATGAGTTAACACATTCATGCGTTGCATAACAATTTCGGGTACTCTGTTTTGATTACTTCTAACAATTTTTTAATTTTGATTCTATTCAAAATTAGTTCACAATTTAACAAATTGAGAGATGGCTAGAGGGGAACGAAAGATGAAATTTACTCGTGAACAATCCGGATGTTTTCACGTAATTCTCACATCCAATTATCAAAATCTGATTTTCACAGATCCGTTAGAGCGATATAAATTTTTAGAATTAACAAACAAGTATCTAATACGTTATAGTTCTAGGATTTTTGGATTTTGCCTTATGGACACACATGTTCATATGTTGATTAAAACAGATCAACTATCAGTAATGATGGGGCCCCTACTTCGTGAATTCTCTTTATGGTACAACAGAAAACACAAACAGAAAGGAAACATTTTTCGTAAACCTTTCACCAGCTACCCTAAATATTCTGCACAAAATCAGCTTGATACACTGCTGTATATCCTCAGAAATCCATTTGTAGACGGGCTTTGTACTCATCCCAGGTACTATTTCTGGTCGTCATACCCATTCTATTTTGGCAATCCCAAAAAACTATCCCAGTATATTCAGGTAGATAAAAGCATGATTCTTAACTCATTCCATTCAAGTAACCAGTTCTACAATGTAGCTGCAATCAATCCTAAAGCACAGCCTAATCATACTACCAAACAAGCCGGCCGTCTTATTACAGACTCTACAGTTCTTGCCCATACCAAATCATTAGTTCAAGGAAAATCTATTTATGAGATACCAACGCAGGAACTTAGAAACTTAGTTTTGGAATTAAGACATCAAACTGGAGCTTCTGTCCGTCAAATTGCTTCGGCCCTGCATGTGAATAAATCTTTTGTTCTTAACGTATTGTCTAATTTTTAGTAGCTACTGACAGAGATCATGCGTTGCATGATGTGCTTACTTGACTGAGTTCCAGCATCTTCCTAAAATCGTGCTCCGGGGGCATGATTTTGATATTCTTCTGAATATCACCAACTTAACGACTTTATGCAACGCATCCCCCTGCCCAGCCACACGTGTTCTGCCTACAAAAAGGGAGGCCACGGATTCCCTTTTTGTAGCAGTACATTGTTTGAGCATTTGCTGAATTTGGTGCTGGATTGAAACGTGTTGGCAAGTGAAAAAGGAAAGGGAAAAAATATATAAAACGGGAAGATAAGACCTAAGAAAATAAGGTGATAAAGTGATACCCCACACTTCAAAAACAAAACCGGCCTTACAAAATTGTAAGGCCGATTTTTTCTCCGTGATCCGTCTGGGGCTCGAACCCAGGACCCCAACATTAAAAGTGTTGTGCTCTACCTGCTGAGCTAACGAATCAAGGGCTGCAAAAATAGACATTAATTTATTATCTGCAAAAAAACCGGGATCTTTTTTAATTTTGTGTTTTACCTATGAAAACACCTCACACTATTCTGTTTGAAGTCTGTTGCACTTCCATTGAGGATGCACAGTCCGCCCTAAATCAAGGAGCCCACCGCACGGAACTCTGTTCCTGCTTAGAATGCGGCGGAATTACACCTACTTGGCTCCACCGCTTGGCAACTGATTCAGACTTACGCGAAGTCAAGTACGACAATCTTAGTTTCTTGGACCGCTCGCACGTACTTATCCGATGCCGTGCCGGGGATTTTGTATACACAGATACTGAAATAGAAGAGATGTGTGAAAGCATCCGCTTCTGTCGTCAAGCAGGAGTCAAAGGCGTGGTCATTGGGGCTCTCACACCGGAAGGCCATCCCGATATTCCGGCACTGGAACGTATGATTACAGTAGCTACCACAAAACAAGTGAAGTTTCCACCGCTTACGATTGTATTCCACCGTGCATTTGACCGTGGAACAGAACCGCTTGCCTTTCTGGATACTATTATAGGCTTGGGCTTTGACGCTCTGCTTACATCCGGACAAGGAGCTACGGCAGAGGAAGGGATTCCCGTATTAGACCGGTTGGTACGGCAAGCAAATGGAAGGATTCAAATTATGGCCGGTAAAGGCGTAACATTAGAAAATGTAGACAAAATCATACGGAAAACCCGGGTCCCCGCTGTTCATATGTCATACCGTCCCGAACTGAACAAAATTGCCGCTCAAATCAAATCTAGTGCACCAACGGGTTCGCATAAATGCCAAGGAAGATTTCCTTAATAACGTCAAAATACTTTTGAAGATATTGGTTTTGTTGTTGGAATGCAGCTTCAATGTGCCCACCGGGGAAGTCTTTATCAAAAGGTATGGCGGCGGCTAAGGATGTGTTGGGAATCAAAGGTACATTTCCCGTGCGGAGCTTATCCAAGTGCTCCATAAAGGCCGCTTTCTCATCTTGTGTGTACGTAGTTGTATTGGAATCCGGCTTATACAGCAAATCGTATGCAATCCGGTTGGTAGGGTATATTTTGTAGCCTTGGGCTATGGAATTGTCAATCAATGTGCAAACGTGCGCTGCCATGCCGTTGGCATCGTCTTTTGTTGGTGATTGGTTCAGTTCTTCTGCTGTGATGGGGTCTCCCATATGGATATGCACATTGCCTTTCCATTGCGTAATACCGGTGATGATGCTCAGCAGATCCTCTCCGTCTTGTTTTACAGGGGGTGTATCTGATTGTAGGGCCATAAAGAGTTCCCGTGTTTTTAAGAAGTCACACGGTTCGTATTCGTAAGATATGGCCACCGGTACAATGTTCAGTTCCGCGTAGTTCTTGACCGGGTCTTTTCGGTTGCCACTCATGGCCATCATCTTGACCAGGGCTTGCGCCGTTTGGTCCTTGCCATCTTTTGTGCGGCCGTTGCGTTGGGCTATCCAGCAAGAATGGCCTTGTTGTACGCACGTACGCATAAATTGGCTTAAGATTTTGGAATTGTTGAACAAGTCGCGTTTGTTGCCTTGCCGGACTACTTTGAACATTTTGTTGGAGCGTGCCAGATCTTCTGCCAACTCATTGATAACCAAATTATCCCCATATGTAATCATGCTGGTGGGAAAACCGCTGTCTACCAGTACCATTTGCAGCAACGATGAATCCAGGATGATGTCCCGGTGGTTGGATACAAACAAGTATCCGGTATTGTGCTTGATGTTGGGGCTTATGGTGTAGGTAAAATTATCGATGGTTTGGTCAATGACCCGTCGATTGAAAGCATACATCCATTCCAGTTGAAAGTCTTCTATGGTGACGGCCAATAGCATTCTCTTGCGGGCTTCTTCCGGGGAAATGTCTGGAAAGATCAGATGGGCAATGGCAGGGAAATATTTGTGATGGGCAATCCGCTCCATGGCTGCCGGGATTTCCCGGTCAGTAAACGGTCTTAGATTTTCTGGAAATGTAGTAATCAAAACTATTGTATTCTCAAGAGTTCTATACAAAAACGTTCTTCAATCAAGTCGTAATCGTTTTCCAGGGGCGGGTCGGACGGTTCCAACAGGCACAAAATGGCCGATACATACCCTCCGTAACACTCCACATAACCGGACAGCAACGTTTTCAATTCCGGGTCTGTTTGGAACATCCCATAACTTGTCCTGAAAAAGTGTTCGTATATAAATCCGTCTGCAAGAATCAGACCCATTTCACCGCCCAACTTAAAACGGCAGGCAATGTCTGTACAAATAGAGTTGGGTACCGCACGGCGAAAGATTTCTGTGTTGTCGCTTTCTCCTTCCATGACCCTGTACAATTGGTAATCGGCCCCTAAAGTGCCCGAGCGGGAATGGATGACTACGCCCATGTGCGGTTTGAACTCTTCCGTATCGTGTTTGTTATGGTGCATGAGCAATTCAGCGGCAATGAATCCCAACTTGCCAAAATCGTCCATTTGGTAGAAACCGGGATAATCGGTTCCCAATGTGTCAAAGACGCAATTCAAGTTCTCTCCCACGTGGTTGCCTTGCAAACATGTTTCCAACGGTGTTTGCCGTTCTCCATCCAATACAATGGTGTGGTTCGTTATCCTGCAATACGATTTGATAAACATTACTTTTCCCTGCTAAATAAAACGGCTGCGTTTACTCCGCCAAAACCGGAAGAAACGGCCATAAAACTGTTCTTGGCAGACGGCTTGACAGACGAAACTACTTGTATGCGCCCGTCAACTTTGTGTGCGTCGTAACCCAGCGTGGGTAATATTTCTTTCCTTTCCAGAGATTTGGCCGCCAATATACTATCTAATAAACTGGTGGAACCGGAACTGTGTCCAAAGTTGGCTTCAAAACAATTGACCGGTACCCTGCGCAAACCGGCCTTATCTATGGCAACGGATGTCATGTTGTCAAAGACCCTCTTGCCTACACCATGCATATTTATAAACGAAAGGTTGCGCGTACTCTCGTGAGAGAGCACCTTGCGGATGGCCCGTTGCATGGCCGCTCCTTCTACAACTTCTTTGCAGTCGTTATCGTTTTTGTATTGAAATTCATTGAGCAGTCCGCACGGTTCTGTGGTAAAGGCTCCTGCCTTGAACTTGATGGATACCGGCATCTTCAAATGCGGCTTGTCTTTCAGGAACCGCTCTTCACGCACAAAAATGGCACAAGCAGCCGATTCCCCGGGGTTTGTTCTGTCGCTGGTAGTATCAAAAGGAGTTACCAACGTATCTCCTACCAATTCGGCCTGTTCAAGCAAAAACATGGTAAAAGGGCTGATCAGTTCCACTCCAATGACTATGACAAAATCGTACGGCGATCCTTTTGTCAACAACCGATTGGCCGTCATCATAGCCTGCATGCCGGACAGCGTGGAGTTCATGACTACGAAAGGTTTTCCGTTGATTCCCAGTTCGTCCATCAAACGCTGGGCTACATGCCAAGGGAACAAATTGGGTTTGACTACTTGATCCGACAGTTCCCGGAAAGAATCCACATCTCCTTTTGTGGTACAGAAGACAACGGCCACTTTGTGGCTCTCTACCAATTCTGTCTTATAAAATTCAGGGACCGTATGCGTTACGGCAGATTCCAACACAGCCGCCATGGCTTGGCGGTACCGTGTGGCTTGATGCGTAGTGGCCCCGCAGTACGGAGCCGCTAAGGTTTCCAAATCTATGGGATCTATCAATGAGGCCAATACAGGCTTGCTAAGTCCTCTAAATCCGGCGGGAAAAAGCCTGATGCCTGTTTTGCCCAATCTGACTGCTTGGTAATTATCCTCCGTTGTGGCACCTAGAGGGGAAAGGATGCCGTCTCCAATTTTATACATCATAGCCGCTACAAATGTATTGAAATTTCCTTAAATATGGTAAATTTGCACCAAAAGCCATTGTATGTGCACTTCCCTACGTCTTATGAAAGTCATTCTCCTGTGCGGGGCCCTCTCTTTGGCTTTTCCCATCCAAGCAGAAACCCAAAGACAACCGCGTAAAAAAGTAGGACTGGTACTGAGCGGCGGCGGAGCCAAAGGCGTAGCCCACATAGGCGTATTGAAAGTATTGGAGGAAGCCGGCATTCCCATAGACTACATAGCCGGTACAAGCATGGGGGCCATTGTAGGCGGACTCTATTGTATAGGATACAGCCCCGACGCTCTGGACAGCTTGGTGCGTGCACAAAATTGGCTCAACTTGTTGGCAGACAAAATCGCACGCGACAATTTGCTTTTCATGGAAAAGGAAGTCAACGACAAAGCCTTGTTGACCATTCCTTTTGACCGAGACCGATTTTATATTTCCACCGGCATTTTGAGCGGCAGTTCCGTCATGGATATGCTCAGCGAACTGACGCGCGATTACCACAACATCTCTACTTTTGACAGCCTGCCCATCCCCTTTGCCTGTATAGGTTACGACTTACTATCAGGAGACGAAGTGGTGATGCGTGAAGGCAGCCTGCCGGTAGCCATCCGCGCCAGCATGTCCATTCCCGGTGCATTCAGTACGGTAGAGCGCGACGGAAAAATCTTGATAGACGGCGGCGTCATCAACAACTTCCCGGCCGATGTGGTCAAAGAAATGGGCGCCGATATCATCATAGGTGTCAATGTGGGCTCCAACGTGGACGAGCGTACGGAACTCTCCAAAGATCCGCTGACCGACAGCGATCCCAACAGCCTGCTCTTTATCATGAACCAGATGATGAAGCGTATGGGCAAGGAAAATTTTGACAGAAATATTCTCATTACAGACTTATATATACAGCCCGATACAGACCCCTATACAACGGCCAGTTTTACCGCCTTAGCCATAGACTCCCTGATGAACCGGGGAGAACAGGAAGCTTACCGGGAGTGGGAGAACATCTTGGCCTTTAAAGAACTCATTGGACTGCATCCGGCTGACGATATACAGTGGCCGCCTAACAGACCTGCAACGGTAGACGTGCCTTTCACTGACAGCATAGAACTAGGTTATGTCATCTTTGACGGCTTAGCGTCTTTGAACGAGAAAAACTTGCGACGCATGATTCGGTTCAAAGAGTTTTCCACCATCCATGTGGAAACATTACGCGAAACCGTAGGTCAACTGAAAGGAACGGGCAGTTTTTCTGTCCTACGCTATTCGTTGCAAAAAGAAGGCGGCCGCTACAATTTATGGTTCCATTGTGAGGAAAGAGCTCGAAGTGCCGTCAGTATGGGAGCCCGGTTTGATACGCGCGACATTGCCAGCGGCTATATCCATTCCGTCGTGGTTCCCAGAGAACTGAAAGGCGGAATGGTAGAACTCAACAGCCGGCTGTCCACCAATCCGTATGTACAATTGGGCGTTTATTACCAAGACGCTTGGTTGGGGAAATTTGGATTTGCTTACAGCTACCGCTACGGAAACATAGATATGTTCCTGCAAAACGACACCACGGCCAACAACGTCCGCTACCACCAGAACCGATTGGATTTGGATATAGCCAACTTCTATTACAGGAATTTCAATTTGTATGTGGGCATGCGATTTGAGAATTTCCGTTCGCGCAATTTTTTAGACCCGGCCTCTTGCAACCCGGAAACAGGTCCCGGACGTGCCGTACGCATACGCGTCAACGAAAATTTGATCAGCTACAGGATGGCTGCACGCTTTGACAGCTACGACGACGCCTATTACCCCACAGAAGGCGTTCAGTTTGTGGGAGAATACAACCTCTACACAGACAACATGACCAGGTACAAAGAATCGCCGCCGTTCAGCGTGCTGTCCGGTTCCCTTTCCGTAGCCGTCCCCCTGACCTCACGCATTACCCTCTTACCCTCCCTATACGCACGTTTTATCTACGGCAGCCAATTTGCTCCGCATTTGCAAAACGCAATGGGCGGCCCCTTTAGCGGCCATTACATAGACCACCAAATGCCGCTCTACGGGTTCAAACCCATGGTGGTAACGGGCAACAAAAGTATTGCCTCTGCCATCAAAACACGATTCCAAGTAGAAAAGAACCATTACCTATGGGCCGTAGTCAACGTCGCCCGCATGAGCCAAACCACCCTAGACTTGATTGAATGGAACAAAGGCCGCTACCTGGGAGGCGTCGCCGCAGGCTACTCCTACAACAGCCCCGTCGGCCCCATCGACATCTTTGCAGAATACGGCCTACACCCCGGCTCCAAATTCGGCATCTTCATCAATATTGGGAAGTATTTTTAATATACACCAAGACTTTGTCTATACGGGCAATGTCCATATCCACAATCTCCAGGGAGAGCCCCTCCCACTCCAGCGTCTCCCCGGTCACCGGCACATGCTCCAATTTGTCCAGAATCAGACCGCTCAGAGTATTGTAATCGTATTGTGCCGCCAGGTCTTCCATATCAAAGTGCTCCAGAAAACTGTAGAAGTCGCATTGGCCGTCAATAAGGAAAGAACCGTCCGCACGGGCCACGATGTCGTGGTCTTCTTGGTTTTCCGGCAATTCTCCAATGAGGGCTTCCATGATATCTGAGTGTGTGACCATACCTTGGATGCTGCCAAATTCATCGGTTACCAGAGCGTATTTGCTGTAGCGGTGTTTGATCTGTTCTACGGCGGCGTATACGCTTAAATTTTCCGGTAAAAAGAGCGGCTGTTGCACGACGGAACGCAAATCAAAGCCTTCTTTATCTATGGTACCGAACAAATCTTTCATAGACACTACGCCCAACAGTTCGTCCAAGTCTTCATCGGCTACCGGGTAAATACCGTGCAGATTTTCTCTGACGGTGGCAATGTTTTCCTCTATGGGATCGTTGATATCCAGCCAAATCAGGTCACTGCGGTGCGTCATGATGGATTCTACGGTACGGTCTCCCAAATTGAAGACCCGTTCTACCAAGTCTTGTTCCACTTCGCGAATCTCACCGCCTTCCCGTCCTTCTTCAATGAGTGCGATGATTTCATCTTCCGTCACGCGGGCTTCTTTCAGGTGCGACAGACCAAAGAGCGTCATGATGGCATGTGTGCTTTTGGTGAGCAACCAAACGAAAGGAGAGGTGATTTTGCGAAGCAATTTCATAAAACCCCACATGCCTTTGGCCACCTTATCGGCTGCAATCATGCCCAAACGTTTGGGAACGATTTCTCCTACTACCAACGTCACATACGTTACCAGCGTAACTATGATGACATTAGCCAACCAATGGGCGTGGTTTTGCAGCAGACTCCAGCGAGCCAATGCGCCGGCCAACGGTTCCGAATACGCATTGGCAGAAACCATACCCACTAAGATGGCTATGAGCGTTATCCCAATTTGTATGGTAGACAGAAAGTTATCGTCTGCTTCTTGCCGGTACTTGCGCGAGGTCACAAAAGCCATCTCTGTCATGGAGAGGACTCCGTTGAATAAAATCAGGAGAAGGATGATTAACGTTTCCATAGCGCCCTCCATACTATATATCCCACTGCCAAGACAACCAAACCTACTATGGTCCAGGAAATCTGGACGGTGTATTTGTGAACCGTTTCCATCAACAAGTCTTTGGGAACTACGCTGTG
>DUNA01000072.1 GCA_012839605.1 Bacteroidales bacterium | reverse complement strand
TGGCTATGAGCAAGGTGACGATAGACAAAGAGCCTAAAAATTCTACATACCTGGATACGTACGGATGGATATTGCACAAACTGGGCAGAACGGACGAGGCAAAGGCAGTCATTAGACAAGCCTTGGCATACGGTGGAAAAGAAAGTGCAGAGATATTGAACCATTACGGAGACATTCTGCATGCGCTCAACGAACCGCTTATGGCCATTGTATACTGGCAACAGGCATACGACTTGGATCCACGCGAAGGCATTCTGGAAAAAATCAATACGAATAAAAAGGCGGGAAATTAAAAAGGCAGGCAGCGGAAATCAGGCGGCAACAGCAAGATAGATAACAACATATGACGAACACAAAAGCATACAGAGTAAGGGGGTGGCTTACGGCGCTGCTTTTTGTGTGTCTTGCCGGCTTGGTAGCGGCACAAGATGTAGATGCCTTACAAGTGCGCAACAAGCGGTTGAAGGAAGAGATTGCCGCACTGGAAAAGCGCATCCAATCTACGGCCGGTACCATCAAAGGACAATTGACGCAGTACCGTATGGGGCAGAGCTTGTTGAAAAATCGGCAAGAATTGATTGAAGGGATTGAAAAAGAACTGTCTGCGCTGAACAGCCAAATAACGGAAAAGACAAGTGCCATAACTCTTTTGAGGGGCCAACATGCAGAGTTGGTAGCGGCTTACGAAAAATTGCTAGTACAAGCTTACCGCCACAGGGATAAAAAACTGTGGATCATGCATATCCTTTCCAGCCAAACAGCTTCTCAGGCGTACCGTAGGTGGCGCTATTTTCGCAACTACAGCGATTATATGCGGATTCAGGAAAAGAAAATCCGAGAAACGAGCGACAGTTTATCCAGGGAAGAGGCTCGTCTGATTGTTTTGCAAAAAGAACGGGTCTCATCCAGAGACCAATTGTCACAAGAGATAGGCAGGCGTACGCAAGATCAGAAAGTCTTGGACAATCAAATAAAACAATTGCAGAAGAACGAAAGGCAATTGAAACAAGAATTGCAACAACGGATCAGAGAGCAGCAGAAATTGGATAGCGAAATCCAAAAAGCCATAGCGGCTTTAGAGAAAAAAGATTTGGAACGCGATGAAGCCGCTATTGAAGCAGCGCGTGTATTGTCTGCAGACTTTGCTGCCAACAGAGGCAATTTGCCTTGGCCACTGACTAACGCTGTGGTCATTGAACCGTTTGGACGCATAAAAGACCCAAAATGGGGTTTTGTCTTTGACAACAAAGGCGTCACCTTGTCGGGTCCCAAAGGCGGAGACGTAAAATCTGTTTTCAACGGAACGGTAGCCGCCGTATGGATGGACAACCGCGACAGCTACCTGATACGTGTTTTGGTGAGCCACGGTGAGTACAGCACCATTTATTGCCACATGGTAGATGTGGTAGTAAAAGAAGGAGACGTGGTGAAAACAGGTCAAAAACTAGGGACGCTCTCTCCGCTTGGAGAAGGCAACAGCTATTTCCAGATGTTGCAGAGCGGGACTCCCGTTAACCCGGCATCTTGGTGCCGATAAATTCTCTGATGACAGATTGGTAAGGGATGTACTGCTC
>DUNA01000071.1 GCA_012839605.1 Bacteroidales bacterium | reverse complement strand
CGTGGCGTAAAGGATACAAAACGCTCTATTACATAGCTCCAAAAACGTGGGCTACAAGAGAGTATCGTGTAAAAGCCCTAAAACGACACATCACGCGGCTCTACACTATTTTCCCGTTTGAAGTGCCCTACTTTTCATCAAAAGAAGTACCGGCTGTGTATTTGGGCAATCCCGTCTTGGATCGTTTGACTGCCTATTCCGAAAAGGAAAAAGAAGATTTCATCAAGAAATTCAGAATAGAAGACAAACCCATTTTAGCCATCTTGCCCGGCAGCCGTTTGAATGAAATCAATTTTCTGTTACCCAGAGCAGCCAAAATCATAGAACACTTTAAAGACTATCAGTGGATTGTTGCCGGTACGCCAAATATTCCCATACACGTGTACGACAACATCCTCAAAGATTTGCCCGTACGCGTCGTCTACGGACATACGTACGATATTTTACGCCACGCCCAAGCGGCCGTTGTATCTAGCGGTACGGCCACTTTGGAAGCAGCATTGCTCAATTGCCCACAAGTGGTCTGTTACGGCGGGAACCCCGTCTCGGCTTTTATTGCGCGCCGGATGCTCAAGGTTCCGCACGTATCGCTTCCCAACCTCATACTCCAAAGACGTTCCGTTACAGAGCTGCTTCAGAGGGATTGCAAACCAAACAGGATAGAAGAAGAACTGAGGCTGCTGCTCCCGGGACGCCAGAAACGCCGTAGCGTACTGGCCGCCTACAGACGTTTGCACAAGATTTTGGGAGCTGACGGTTCCATAGAGCGCACAGCCAAAGACATGTACCTACTAACTACGGGCGGTGAACACGTTCCCAGGTACAAAGTCTATACAAGCACGCCGTTCGGCAACTTTTACTTTGATGCCGACGAACACGAAAAGCTTACCGCTTGTGGCTTTGAAGAAGACTACAAGAAAACGGGCTTTTTCAAAAGCGGAGAGCCTATGGACGCGGAAGAACCCATACCGTTGGTTTTGCTGGAGGCCCTAAAGCAGTTGGACGAGTATTTTAAAGGAACAAGACGTACTTTTAACTTGCCTCTTCAAATGGAAGGCACAGAGTTCCAGATAACCGTTTGGACACAATTGCAGAAAATCCCGTACGGCACCACCGTATCGTACTCTCAACTGGCAGAACGTATAGACAACCCAAAAGCAAGCCGTGCCGTAGGACAAGCCAACAACGCCAACGTTTTTGCCATCGTTGTTCCGTGTCATCGCGTCATAGGAGCCGACGGTTCCTTGGTGGGGTACGCTTCGGGAGTAGAACGCAAACAGCAGCTATTGGCTATGGAAAAATCATACGCCCCGGAATCTAGTAACGCACTTTTTTAGTATATTTGTTGCATAAAATCAATACCTATGAAATTTGTTGTATCAAGCTCAGAACTGTTGGGAAGACTTCAATCCGTAAGCAGGGTTATTGCTTCCAAAAATACATTGCCCATCCTGGACAACTTCTTGTTTGAATTATCAGGAGACGAACTTGCCATTACCGCTTCAGATTTGGAAACTACTTTACGTACTACCATGAAGCCGGATCAAGTGACAGAAGCCGGTAATGTAGCCATTCCTGCACGCATCCTTACCGATTCGCTAAAAGAATTTCCCGAACAGCCCCTCACGTTTGCACTCAACCAAGAGCAAAACATTGTTGAATTTACTTGGGCAACAGGAAAATTCCAAGTACCGGCTTTTCCGGCAGAAGACTACCCTGTCATTTCAAAACCGGAGGGAGTCCACTCCGTAGCCCTTTCGCCGGATGTTCTTTTGGAAGGTATCAATCGCACCTTATATGCCGCAGGCGATGAAGAATTGCGGCCCGTTATGAACGGTATTTTCTTTGACCTCAAAACAGATGCAGCCAACTTGGTGGCATCGGATTCGCATAAGTTGGTCTGTTATTCGCGTACAGATATAAAAGCTCCGGAAGACGCATCGTTTATTTTGCCAAAGAAACCGGCCAACATCTTGAAAAACCTCTTGACCAGGACAGAAGAAGATGTGAATATTTCTTTTGACAACACAAATGCCTTCTTTACGTTTGGCACATTCCATATGATTTGTCGTTTGGTAGACGGCAATTACCCCGCCTACCGCAGCGTCATCCCTCAAAACAATCCCAACAACATCATTGCAGACCGTTTGGAATTGATGAACGCCGTTCGTAGGGTAAGCGTTTGCTCCAACCAAGCCACAAACTTGATCAAACTGCTCTTTTCTGCCAACCAGATTTTTGTCTCGGCCCAAGACTTGGAATTCCGCATAGCGGCTCAAGAACGCATCAGCTGCCAATACGAAGGACCGGCCATTGAAATGGGCTTCAAATCGCTCTTTCTGGTAGACATATTAGCCAATCTTCCAGGTACGGAAGTCAATATTGCATTGAGCGACCCCTCCCGCGTAGGTTTAATCACGCCGCTTACTCCGGAAACAGAAGCCGAAGAAATCTGCGCCCTCATCATGCCTATGATGATTACTCAATAGTGCCCATGAAGATTCAATTAAAACGCCCCCTCGTATTTTTAGACCTGGAAACGACAGGTTTGAACGTGGCTACAGATAGGATTGTAGAGATATGTGTCTTGAAATTGAACCTGGACGGCACGCAAGATATCAAAACACGCCGTCTGAACCCTACCATTCCCATATCTCCCCAAGCTCAAGCCATTCACGGAATATCTAACGAAGATGTGGCCCATGAGCCTACGTTCAAAGAAATTGCAAAATCGCTGGCCCAATGGATGGAAGGCTGTGACATTGCAGGATACAATTCCACAAAATTTGACGTACCCATGTTGGCAGAAGAATTTCTCAGAGCCGGTGTGGAATACGATTTCAGAAAGCGCAAGCTCATAGACGTACAAAACATCTTCCACAAAATGGAACAACGTACGTTAAAAGCCGCTTACAAGTTTTATTGCGACAAAGAATTGGAAGACGCCCACAGCGCAGAAGCAGACACCATAGCCACCAAAGAAGTGCTGGAATGCCAATTGGAAAGATACCCGGACGACCTGCAAAACGACATCACCTTTTTGGCAGAATTTTCCACCCGCACGGAATTTCTGGACTACGCCGGCAGAATTGCCCTCAACGACGACAACCTGCCTGTCTTCAACTTTGGAAAACACAGAGGAAAACCCGTTGCCGAGATCCTAAAAACAGAACCGTCGTATTACGACTGGATGATGCGAGGCGATTTCACCTTAGATACAAAAAAGGTATTGACAGAAATCAAATTGCAGATCGGTACCACGCCGTAAGCAGTACCACCACAACTTCATTACCGGACTCCTGCCCGGTACATCTTACCCGTTCCTACTTGCGGGCAGTTCCTTATTTGCCAACACAGAAACCCCGGCCATACGCCCTGTGGCAAAAGCCACTTGCAAATTGTAGCCGCCGCTGTCGGCATCTATATCCAATACTTCACCGGCAAAATACAAATTGTCCACCAGCCGCGACCGCATGGTTTTGGCATCTACTTCTTTCATGGAAACACCGCCTGCCGTAACCACTGCCCGCCGCCATCCTTCGTACCCTGCAATCGGAAATACCCAATCCTGCAACGCATCCACCGGATGCAAACCGCCTTCTTCGGCTGCTCCACCTTTTCTCACGTAATCCGCAAACGGTTTTACCAATTCTTTCGGCAAAAAACTGCGCACCTTTTTTTCCAAAACATCTGTATTCCATACTGTATCTGTGCCGTTTTCGCGCTCCCACCGCACCATCAATTGTTCGCGACTGAGTGCCGGCTTTAAATTCATACGTAGCGCCACTTTATGGCCTTTTATCAACGCTTGCACAGCTTTCCGGCTCACCCGAAATCCAATAGGCCCTTCTATACCCAAATCGGTAAAATGTACTTCTCCTTCTTCTGTCTGTTTTACGCTACCGTTTGCATGCAATT
>DUNA01000070.1 GCA_012839605.1 Bacteroidales bacterium | reverse complement strand
CTAAGGGTAGGGGGATGATATCCGGATGTGATGAAAACTGAAACAACAACCTGTTTTCCAGGCGGACATACCAAAACTTGATATCTTGAGACAAGGTTGCCGTTATGATATTGACCAGTTTGTCTGTGGTATGTCCGCCTGGAAAACAGGTTGTTGTTTCAGTTTTCATCACATCCGGATATCATCCCCCTACCCTTAGTAGCTGCAAACCTTAGATACTACTTGGAAATACCGGTGGTAAAAGACGTAATGACGGCACAAATTGGGGCCGACATTACGTTTCATACAGCCTACTACATGAATGCATACAATCCCGCGTTAGGCCAATTCCACGTACAGCGGGAAGCAAAGTACGGAAACACTCCGTATATAGATGCGTTTGTGAATCTAAAATGGAAACGGGCCACTATTTACGTAAAATACTTAAACGCAGCACAAGGTTGGCCAACCGGTGACTATTTCTCGGCTCCGCATTATATCCGTCCGCAACGCGTTGTGAAAATAGGTATTACGTGGCCGTTTTATGTGCAACCTTTAAAAGCAGGAAAGAGCGAATCCTCTACTCAAGATAGTGAATTCAAAAGTCAAAATACTAGTCATCCTACTGGCGGCCTTTCTGTTGGTCGTCCTGTACGGTGAATATCGTAATCTCACAAATACTCGTAAAGCGAACAAGAGAGATGAAAAAGAATGGGCCACCATGCAAGGTGACACGTTGTATTGCACTGTTTGTTTGCCAAGGCATGCAGGAGCTCGAATAGGATACCATTACGAATTGATGAGAAGATTTGCCCAAGTGCATGAAATGGTTTTACAATACGTTCCTATTCATGATTCCGTACCGGCTTGGGACTTGTTGGAAAGCCACAAAACAGATATTCTTGCCATAAATATCATCCGAGATTCTATACCTAAGCATTTGACAGGCAAAATCTTTATTTCACCTCAAATTACATCCATGGGCGAAGTCTGGGTTGTCTTAAAAGACAAACACACCCGACATTTGGACTTGGTTCATTGGTTGACGCTCTTTAAACAATCCCCGGGCTACACGGCCTTTAGGAGTACTTTTCTTCCGGCTTCCAAAAACAGGAGTCCGTACGATTCCCTATTACGCGTCTATGGAAGAACATTGGGATGGGACTGGAGGCTCCTCAGGTCTGTGATGTATCAAGAGTCTCAATACAGAATGAATGCACGTTCAGCCAGCCATGCCGTTGGGCTTATGCAAATTAAAGAGTCTACAGCTGTAGATTTAAAAATCAAAGATTTATACAACCCGGAAGAAAACATTCGCGGTGCCGTCATGTATTTTGCTTTTCTAAAAAGAAACATGCACCTATCACACCTAGCGGAAGAAGAAGAAATCAATTTTATCTTGGCAGCCTACAATGCCGGCATGAAGCGTATTCAGGACAGCAGAGAAAAAGCAGATCGGGAAGGGAAAGATCCCAATGTATGGTCTCATGTAAGTGAGTACACGCCTCGTCAAACACAGGAATATGTAGAGATGATTTGGTTTAGATATTTGGACTGGACTAACGCATCCGAACAGATTCTGCGGGACTGATTCGGGTTATGCTTTTCAAGGGCACCATCAAAACAAGCAAGAGAATACCTACTGCAACTGCATCAATAAGTACCACGTGTGTCCATGAAATGGCTATGGGAACGCTGTCTACAAAGTAGTTAGCCGGATTTAATTTGATAAGATGTTGTGTTTTTTGCAGGTACAAGAAAAGTACCGCCGGGACAGTTCCCAGGGCCGTTCCTAGGAAAGCCACCCGTGCCGAATGGTATAAAAAAATATTTCTAAGAATAGCGTCCCTCATACCTATTGCTTTTAACAATCCAATGGTCGACGTCTTTTCAAACAACATGATGAGCAAACCGGACACCATATTGAATCCCGCAACCAATACCATCAATACCAGGAGTACGATTACGTTGATATCCAACAAAGCCAACCAGTCGTACAAATGGGCGTATTTTTTACGCACATTGTTCAATACGACCCCTTGATCGGAATCCAACGATTCTTGTAAAATAAAATTTTCCATCCTTGCCTGTGCAATATCAACCCTCTTTCTATCTTTTAAAAAAACTTCAATACCGCTTGCTTGGCTCCTGTCCCATCCGTTGATTCGTTGTGCATGGCGAATATCTCCCAGTATCAGATGGTTGTCAACATCCTCCAATTGTACGTCGTACACACCGGACACAACAAAACGTCTCATCTTCACACTGTTCCCTATAAAATATAGGGTGGCCACATCTTGTACGTTCAATCCCAAATACGAAGACATACGTTGCGATATCAAAATTTCACTGGAAGATACGGAATCTGAAATAGCAGGCAACGAACCTCTTACCAGGTGCTGGCTAAAAAAGTCCCACGAATAAGAAGGTTCTACCCCTTTGTATGATACAGACTGCAAAGCCTGATCTGTTCGTATCATGCCGTATGCTATAGCAAATTCTTGGATGGCAGACACTTCCGGAAGCGATGGCAAAGCAGACAAATAAGACAAATCTGTAGATACGGGAATGGGATCGGTAACAAATCCCGCACCGGGAGCCTCTATAAGTATATCTCCCATAAACCCTACAGCTCTGTTCTCTATTTGCGTTCTAAAGCCACGCACTATGGCCACCGCCAAGATCATGGTGAACACACTCACTGCCACACTAAGCGTAGCAATACGCATGCCCATGCGGCTTACCTTACCTGTAGAAGTAGCATCCCCTTTTAATCTTCCGGCCAAAAAAACGGCAAGGCTCTTTTTCTTCATTATTTACTCATCTTGATCGTCATCTATCTCTATCAACATTGTTTTTTCACGGCCAAAAAGAGATAGAATGCGATTGAGTTTGTCTACTTGGTGTTTTTGTGGTTCTTTTTCCGGAGCAGAAAAACTAAACAACAGTGTTTCTGCATAAATTTGCGCCAAATCTACCGGTAACGCTTCTCTGAAAGAATCTTCAGGAATATTCAAATGCATGCTTTTCAAAAATTTTTCCAATTCTTCATGCGGAAACATCAGACCGTTTTTAAAGACGTTGACAAAAAGCACTTGGTTTTCCGTATTGTGTACTACCGGCAAAAAACCACCTTTAAAAACACATCCTCCAATGGGAACACCTGTTTGATATGCCAACATAATGTATAACAACCCAACTGCCACAGGACTTCCCCTTTTTTTCATCAGCACTTTATGGATAAACGTGTTGTCCGGTCGGGAAAACATAGGATCTGTTGTTTTTATATGCAACCTGTTGAAAAACACATGATTGAACAACATGACTCGCTCTATGACTGTTTGATCGTCACGCATTTCAGACAGAATCTCTGCCACGTAATCCATCATAACAGGATGCAAATCCACAGCTTCCACTCCGTCTGTCAAGATATTCTGAATGTAGCAAAGGCCGGCAAGCAAATCGTCATCTTCTGTTTCAATCCAATGCTTCAATGTGTCAAATTTCATTTCCTCTTTCAGAGCCCTCAGCATTTTTTGAATAGCAAATGCCTCGGACTCTCCTTCAGTCCTATGATGGACTTCTTCCAACTGCTCAATTGCCGAACCTCCCATAGATTTCAGATGTTCAAACAGCGCATCTTGTACGTACGTATCCGGGTCGTCCAGCAAGGGCACCAAATCCCATATTTCTTTATCATAAACCATAGATATTACAAGATAAGCATTCTTTCCAAAATTTCCGAAGCTTTTTCCAGCATCAATCCTTTGTAATCTACCTTCATATCTTTGCTGTCTCTTTGAGCAATGATCAAACAAACGGTAGCACCCTGATGTCCTAACAAACGGGACAGACCGGCAATGGCGGAACCTTCCATTTCAATATTAGTGACTTGCAAATCTTTGTATTTGAAAGATACCAATTTGGACATGTAATCCGGATCGGCAAGAGGTATTCGTATGACACGTCCTTGCGGTCCGTAAAATCCGGGAGCGGAAAGAGTGATGCCCTTAACAGCATCGGCAAATTTCTTTTCCAACCGTTCTGAATTGCGTACAAAATAGGGATCTGCCAATTGTACAGGCCATTTCATATGGCGTACAAAAGCTTGTTCCAGATCCAAATCAGACACAGAGTCTCTTCCTGCATACCAATTAAGCAGTCCATCAATTCCTGCGGAATAAGAGGAAAAAACGAGTGTACCCGGCAGAATGCCCGGTTGGATGGCTCCGGAAGTTCCCAATCTTAGAATATTCAAAGACGTGTGTTTGTCTTTTACGGTACGTGTATTAAAATCAATATTGACTAAGGCATCCAATTCGTTCATGACAATATCTATGTTGTCCGTACCTATTCCTGTGGATAGAAATGTCACTTTTTCTGTTTTGAAATATCCCGTAACCCACACAAATTCTCTATTTCTTCCTTCGTATTCTATAGGGTTCAACAAAGGGCGCAACAAACCAACCCTATCCGGGTCTCCAAGCAACAGTACATGGTCTGCCAATTGTTCCGGTCTTATGTGTAAGTGAAAAATACTTCCGTCACTGTTTATTACCAATTCTGAAGGTTCAATTGTTCTCATATTACAAATGTAGATGAAAATTGCAGATTTTACTCTAAATTTGTTGGAACTAACAAAATCTATCTCATGATACAAAGAATTCAAACCCTCTACCTTCTCATTGCACTGGGCTTGATGACCTCGCTCTTTTTTGGAATCTATGCAACGTATACGCCTTTTGTCGTACTTACGGCTGCTGTATGCGCCTTGTTGTTACTGACCGTTTTCCTTTTTAAAGCCCGCAAAATTCAAATCCGTCTGTGTATATATACTTCACTTATCTTATTGGGACAACAAATATGGATGGGTGTCGTTTACTATCAAAACAAAGCCCATTTCACTTTTTCTGTGACCACCGTATTCCCCATTGTCAGTATCATCTTTATCATACTGGCTTTAAGAGCTATTGGCAGCGACGAGGCTTTGGTGCAATCCTACAACAGATTGCGTGGCGGAAAGAAAAAGAAATGATTAAATTTACTATATTTAACAAATAACCAATACAATAGATATGGAAAAGAACATCTCCAGACGCAATTTTTTGCAGAAAAGCGCCTTGGCTACCGCAGGAGCCATCGTTGCAACAACACCACTCATGGGTAACGTGCCGGCAAGCTCTCAGCGGAAAAAGAGACAAGCGGCTACTGACAAATTAAACATAGCCGGAATTGGAATTGGAGGACGTGGAGGCGGTGTAATCCGACAAATGAATTCGGAAAACATCGTTGCTCTATGTGATGTGGATTGGAAGTACGCAGCCAATCAGTTGAATAATTATCCCGATGCCAAAAAGTACAAAGACTTCAGAAAGCTCTTTGATGAAATGGGGCATCAAATAGATGCTGTAGTAGTAGGTACAGCAGACCATACGCACGCCGTTATTGCAGCACAGGCTTTAGCCATGGGCAAACATGTGTATTGCGAAAAACCGCTCACACACACCGTATACGAAACACGGCTTCTTACGCGCTTGGCAGACAAACACCAAGTAGCCACTCAAATGGGCAACCAAGGAGCTTCGGGCAAAGGAGTACGGGAAATATGTGAAGTCATTTGGTCCGGAATGATTGGCGAGGTGACAAAGGTAGATGCTTTCACAGACAGACCCATCTGGCCGCAAGGTCTGGAAACACCTACGGAAGTGCATACACCCCACCCCGACCTGGATTGGGACCTCTTCATAGGACCGGCGCCCTACCGTCCATACAACCAACTTTACCATCCATGGAATTGGCGAGGCTGGTGGGATTTTGGAACAGGAGCTTTGGGAGATATGGCTTGCCACATTTTACAGCCTGTGGTCAAAGCGTTGAATCTGCAATCCCCTATTGCAGTTCAGGGCAGTTCCACTTCCTTGATGACAGACTGTGCGCCCAACGCACAAATAGCCAAATTTGTCTTCCCGGCAAGAGACAACATGCCTAAAATAGGTATGCCCCGTGTAGAAGTAACGTGGTATGACGGAGGCTTGATGCCTGAATATCCAAAAGGATGGCCTGCCGGAAGAAATATGAACGACAGCGGCGGTGCCGTTGTGTTTCACGGAACAAAAGACACGCTCATCTGCGGCTGTTACGGTGTGAATCCCTGGCTGTTGTCCGGTCGTTCGCTCCCCGCTCCCACCATGACGCGTGAAGTACCTGATAGCAACCACTATGATGACTTTATTCGTGCCTGTAAAGAAAGTCCGGAAGCGCGTGTTAAATCGGCATCGGATTTTTCAGAAGCAGGACCGCTGAACGAGATGGTAGTTATGGGAGTGCTAGGCGTTCGTTTGCAAGGACTCAGAAGAGAATTGTTATGGGATGGAGAATCCATGAAGTTTACCAATATTTCTCCGAACGATACCATACGCATGAAAGTAAAAGACGGCTTTTCCATAAAAGACGGACACCCCACATTCAATCACCAATATTCAGACCCCATCAATGCGCTGGAATTTGCCAACGAATTGATCCGTCACACGTACAGAGAAGGCTACTCCTTACCTGACATGCCTTGAATACATATATAAATCTTACAAACACCTATGCTATGAAAAAAATCATCTTTATCACTTTTCTTATGGCTGCTTTTTTATCTACCGGCTGTTCTTCTTGCAACAACAAAAAGAAAGAAGTTGCACAAGACGACCCCAATGTAATAGTACTTTTTGATGGAGAAACGTTTGAAGGCTGGAGGGCATACAACGGAACGGAAGTGCCCGGAGCTTGGACTATAGAGGACGGAGCTATCAAAATCAACGGTTCGGGACGCGGAGAAGCCGGAGCAGAAGACGGCGGAGACATCATTTACGACCGCAAATTTGGAAACTTTGAACTGACCTTTGAATGGAAAGTAGGAAAAGGATCCAATTCCGGTGTGTTCTACCTGGCACAGGAAATACAGGGACAACCCATTTACATTTCAGCTCCCGAATACCAAATCCTGGACAACGAACACCACCCCGATGCCTTTTTAGGTGTTGACGGAAACCGTCAATCGGCTTCTCTCTACGACATGATTCCCGCCAAGCCGCAAAATGCCAAACCTTACGGAGAGTGGAACACAGCAAAAATCCTTGTATACAAAGGAACTGTTGCTCACTTCCAAAACGAAGAGCCGGTGCTGGAATACCATTTGTGGACGCAACAATGGCAAGAGATGTTGGATAACAGCAAATTCAGCCAAGAAAAATGGCCTATTGCCTACGACCTGCTTCTCCATTGCGGTGGAGAAGAAAAAGAAGGGTTTATAGGATTGCAAGACCACGGGGACGACGTCTGGTTTAAAAATATCAAAGTCAGAATATTAGACTGATGAAGATTTTACATAGAATACTTGCTGCCGCTATCCTGCTTTTTCTTTGTTCTTGTACAGAAAAACAAGAGCAAAAACAGATAGGGTTACAATTGTATTCCATTCGAGCTCAAATGGCTAAAAATATGGATACAACGTTAGATGCAGTAGCGGCAGCCGGGTATTCTTTTGTAGAACTGGCCGGGTACAACCACAAAGAAGGTACTTTTTATGGGTTGCCGGGACAAGATTTCATCCGGTTGTGCCACTCCAGAGGATTGGAGGTACTATCTTCCCATATAAACGGTCCCGACCCCAACACAATCCCATGGGAAGCGTGCCTTTCTTGGTGGGACAAGGCCATAGAAGACCATGCCCAAGCGGAAATCAAATACCTTGTACAGCCTTCCATGCA
This sequence comes from Bacteroidales bacterium, assembly GCA_012839605.1. GTDB lineage: Bacteria > Bacteroidota > Bacteroidia > Bacteroidales > UBA932 > DMER64. Next base: position 19,385 of record DUNA01000070.1, on the reverse strand, counting down.
TAAAACAGCGTATACGTCTTTGGAAGGGTTGCTGCAATATTGCCGGCTGTTCAATGAAGTAGGAGAAAAATGCAACAACGCGGGCATTCGCTTTGGTTACCACAACCACGACAAAGAATTTTCCACTTTGTTTGACGGCATCCCCATTTACGACCACATGCTGTTGCATACAAATCCCGACAACGTTTTCTTCCAAATAGATGTATTCTGGAGCTTAGTAGGCGGTTCTCCGGCACAAGAGTACATGGAAAAGTACCCCGGCAGATTTGAATTGTGGCATGTAAAAGACGACAAAGAGATTGGAGCATCCGGCACAATCGATTTTGAATCTTTGTACAAAAGAGCACGTATTGCCGGTTTAAAATATGCCATAGTAGAACAAGAAGCCTTTGATTTGGAACCGTTTGAAAGCATCAAAGCCTCTTACGATTTTCTAAACAATGCGCCATACGTAAAACCATCGTACGCCCCGGTGCCGTAAGTATTAGGGTTGTTCTGTTACACAGAATTTTTTTATGACGCTATACGCATCTTGAATACCCAGCTCTCCGGCTGTCGAGATGTCCATACAACCTTTTTCTTTTTCTTTCAGGTAAATTTGTATCAACCCCCGGTTGTAATACGCTTCTGCCAAATATGGGTACAGTTCTATTGACTTTGTGTAATTCCCTATAGATGTGGGAAAATCTCCTTTCAAACAATACAGATTGCCCAAATTGTAATATACATACGCAAAATCAGGAGCCAACAGAGCGGCTTTTTCCAAATCGTCTATGGCAGCGGAGTAATCGTACTCTCTCCTTCCTTGGTCTTGCACTCTTGTACGTGTAGTTCCGCTTTGATCCAAAGTGAGGATTTGTACGTTGCTTTCCATAGAGGCAATAAACTCAATCATTTCGCTTTGCAAAGCCGCCCTATTCATATAATAAAAAACATTTTCCGAGTCTATTTCTATGGCTTTATTGTATGAGGCCAACGATGCATTAAACAATTTGCTTTGAAAATCCAATATTCCGTCCATAAAATGCAAGTTGGCTGAAGGCTTGTCCTTCAACAACCTTTGAACTTGTTCTCTCTGAAAACTCAAATAATCAGATTCCGTTTCAGGCTCTGCACTATACAGATTTACCGGAATAGATTGACTTAAAATAAATTTTTCCAATCCTTCGTAATAATAACGCTGTTCCAGCGCCAAAGATGTTCCCGTTTGTCCCGCCAAAATTTTGAATAGCGGTTTCAGTCGTATGTCTACGTCTTTGTACTGAAGCAATTCGTTATCAAACTCTTTCTTGGCAAAGTCTGCATCCAAAGCCAACAATCTGTCAAACCGTTGTGTTGTATCTGCAAAAGCCGAATACGTGGAATCCCCAATTTTTGACTTGTATTCAGACACCTTCTTTTGAGCCGTTTTGTAATCCAAATCTGCTGCGGCAAACAATCCCATTTTGTTTTTCACATAAGACCGGTTCATATACGCATTGGCAAAATCGGGGTACAAATCAATGGCTTTGTCGTAATCTCTGAGTGCCTCACCATACCTGTCCATTTGAATAAACAAAGCCGCTCTGTTGAAATACGCAAGCACGTTGTTGGGGTTGATATCAATGACTCTGTCGTAATCATCCAAAGCCTTATTGTAATCGCCTATTTGCGTTCTTATAAGGGCCCTGTTGTATAACGTAAGGGCATTGCCCGGATCTTCCTTCAAAACGTGCTCCAAATCCTCCAAAGCCCCCATCAATTCGTCCTGATTGTATCTGATGAGAGCCCTGTTAAAGTAAGCAAAAGTATTGTCCGGCTCAAGAGTTAGCGCCTGATTCAAATCTGCCAATGCTTTTTCGTAATTTTCTTGCAAGGCATACACACGCGAGCGTCTGATGTAGCCCTCTGGATCAAACTTGTTGAGCAAAACAGCCGTATTGTAATCGTTCAAAGCCTTTACCGTATCTTTTAAGTACAAGTAACAAGCCCCCCTGTTCAAGTACGCTTCGCTCACTCGAGGTTCGTGGCGTATGAAACGGTTAAAATCTTCTTCTGCCTTGTTGAATTGTTGCGACAACAAATACGTAACACCTCGGCTAAAATACAATCCGTTGTATCCGGGTCTGAGTGCAATGGCTTCTTTTAAGTCATCCAATGCCTTTTCATAATCTCCCAACCGGGAATGCGTTATGGCTCTGTAATGGTACGCCAAAGTGAAGATTGGATGTATTTGTATTGCCCTGTCAAAGTCTGTACGAGATCCCAAAAAATCTCCCAAATTGTATTTTCCTATGCCTCTGAAAAAATACGCATCGTGCAAACTCGGGTCCAATTGAAGAAGCTTGTTGAAGTTGTCTATGGCTTGTTGGTAACGTCCTTCAAACAAAAGGTGTTGTCCTCTGTAAAAAAATTGCTGTTTATCATACTGCCCCCATAGTTTGTACGGGCCCATAAGGAACAGAACAACCATGAAAAACGTTAAGGAATTTCTTCTTGTCATACTTCAAAGGTATAAAATTGGCGGGAAAATTCGTTTATTTGCACTCAAATACAACAAAACATGTTCCATAGTCTTGGTCGTTCACTTGCTTTAGTCTATATCCTGTTCCTGAGTACAACGGTGCTGCAAGGTCAAGCCTTCCGCCCGGAACCGTATGCAAGAAACATCACTTCCAAAGAACTGACATACCATATTGAATACCTTACAGACAGCCTCTTACAAGGCAGAGAAACAGGAACTCCGGGAGCCGTAGCCGCATGTGCTTATGTAATGGAAAAATTCAAACAATACGGTTTGCTTCCGGTGGGGCATGGTGTGTCAACTACAGCACATCCGTCTTATATCCAAGGGTTTATGTGCAATCAAACCAAGCGAGGCAGAAACGTCGTTGGATGTTTTCCGGCAGACGTACCGGGACATGATGAGTACATCATTGTATCTGCTCATTACGACCACTTGGGAATCATCAACGGAATCCGGTACCCCGGTGCAGACAGCAACGCATCGGGTTTGTCTGTGCTACTGACTTTGGCACGTACTCTTGGACAAATGAAAAAAGACGGCGTCCTTTTTACCCACAACATCCTCTTTGTAGCTTACGATGCCAAAGAATACTCTATGGCCGGAGCTCGTGCTTTTGCCCATTCTTTACCTATACTGCCGGAACACATCTCTGCAAACATCAACATAGACCAAATGGGAACCATTTTGGCTCCTCCTTCCCGGTCTACAGATTATGTATTGGTTCTGGGAGCCTCCACGTTGCCGCCACACCTTCTAAGATCTCTGAATAACAGCAACTTCTATTACAACGTGGGGTTAGAGATAGATTACTCGTTTTACAACAGCCCTGCGTTTGCAGACATTTATTTTTCTATAACGGAACAATTTTGGCTCTCGCAGAAAAACGTACCCTCTTTGTTGATTACCTCCGGTGTTCATGATCATACGTACAAACCAACAGACAGTCCCGATATCATAGAGACTCAAGTCTTAAAAAAAAGAACGCAATGGCTCTTTTTTTTCATTTGGGATCTGGTTCAGCGGTTATAAATACGGAATAAATCGTAAGACAACACTATACTTCCTCGTATCTGTTGCATTTTGTAATCAAAGAAATCGTTACCTTTTGTAAAAATATCCCTTACTCCAAACATCACATGCAATCCAACCCTTAAACGAGAAGCTATTTTTGTCTGGTAGCCTATCAGAAATCCGGCATCCCACCTTGTAAGCAAACCGGAAAAGTCCATCACTTGCGGGTCTGTAACTTGTGCATCTACTCTATCGGGCTCAAAGCCTATAAACCCTTTTAAAGCATGTGTGGTAAATGTGGATTTGAATACATAAGAACCAAACACACCGGCCTGTATAGCATGGTTTCTTTTGGATCCTATATAATAATTCGTATAAAAAGGAACTTCCAGAAATGTGAAACTCATTGCCATTTCTGATATTCCCGTAAAATACTGTACGGTATTTTCCCCTTTAAATTTCTGATTGGCAACGCGTGCATCGGCTTCCATGGCTACCGTTTTGTAGTTCACATTGGCACCCAATGAAACAGAAGGGCTGATATCCCATATCAAATTGGCGCCAAAGGCAGCATTCAGTTTGGGATACGGATTGAAAGAGCCTCCTACGGCTTTGAAAGGAATGGGAACGGCACCTCCTATATCTGTGCCTACTTGAACACCAAAGGAAAACACACGCTCAAACGGAGTGTTTGCCAGCATGTTGTCAACTGAAAACAGAAAAAGAAAAAGCGGTATGCTTATCCATAAAATGGTCTTCCTGGTCATAACAACAAAACTACAACATTTTTTCATGCAGAGCGGCTCCTGTAGGTAAGTCTACTCTTTCCGCCAATGCTTCCGGCGTACCGGCAAAAGAACAAAAACCGCCTTTGTCTCCTGCTCCGGGCCCTAAATCAATGACCCAATCGGCGCATTTCACCACATCCATATTGTGCTCTACCACCAATACCGAATGGCCTTTGTCTATAAGGGCATTAAAAGATTTTAACAACCTGGCTATATCGTAGACATGCAAACCCGTAGTGGGTTCGTCGAATAAAAACAACCGCTTTCCTTTCAACGTATCGCGCGAAAGGAAAAATGCCAATTTCACGCGTTGGCTTTCTCCTCCGCTCAAACTGCTACTGCTCTGCCCAAGTTTTATGTAGGAGAGTCCCACGTCATCGAGCGGTTTTAATTTCTGTGCAATGCGTTTTGCTGCCGGTTCTTCTTGGGAAGCAAAAAAATCAATGGCATCTTTTACCGTCATTTCCAATACATCGTGGATGTTTTTCTCTTTATATCTGACTTCCAGGATATCCGGCTGAAACCGTTTTCCTCCGCAAGCATCACACGTAAGTACCACATCTGCCATAAATTGCATTTCAACCTGCACAACTCCTTCACCCCTGCAATCGGGACAACGTCCTCCTTCTATATTGAATGAAAAATGGGAGTGGCCGTATCCGTTCATGCGTGCGTACGGTTGTTCCGAATACAATTTTCTGATATCATCATACGCTTTGATGTACGTTACGGGATTGGACCTAGAAGATTTTCCAATAGGATTCTGGTCTACCAGTTCCACACCTCCCAGCCTGTGTATGTCTCCGTAAAGAGTATCGTATTTCCCGGGTGCAGGCACCCTCCCTTGATTGTATTCTCTAGCCAATGCGTTGTATAGAATATCGCGTACCAAAGAAGATTTTCCGGATCCGCTTACTCCCGTAACGGCTGTGAAAATCTGAAGAGGAAACTTCACATCTATATGTTGAAGGTTGTTGTGTGCGGCTCCTTTCACAGCTATGAATGAATTCCATGACCTTCTTTTGTCCGGTATAGGGATTACTTGGGGATTGGACAAAAACCTAAGCGTCCTGCTTTCTTTTTCTTTAAACGGTTGTCCCGGAGCTAGAGGCGGACCTTGATAGATCAGCTTTCCGCCGTCCTTTCCCGCCAAAGGCCCTATATCTATGATTTGATCGGCAGCTCGCATAATCTCCTCATCATGTTCTACAATCAAAACAGTATTTCCCAAATCTTTGAGAGACTTCAAAGACTTGAGAAGACGCTGCGTGTCACGCGGATGCAAACCAATACTCGGTTCATCCAAGATGTATAAACTGCCTACAAGAGAGCTGCCCAGGGCGCTTACTAAGTTCACGCGTTGGCTTTCTCCTCCGCTCAAAGTAGAAGACCTCCTGTTCAACGTCAAATATCCAAGACCCACTTGGTTCAGAAAAGTAAGCCGTGACCGGATTTCTTGTAACGTTCTACCGGCAATTTCTTGCTCCTGATGGGTCCACAAGGTGTCGTAAAAAAAAGCCGTTACCTTTTCTATACTCATTTCCAGCAACTCATCAATTCTCTTTCCATGTACCTTTACATAAGAAGCTTCCTTCCTTAACCGAGAACCGCCGCATTCAGGGCATCTTGTCTTGCCTGTAAACCGACTGATCATGATTCTGTTCTGTATCTTGTACCGGGCCGATTCCAAATGCTTGAAAAACCGATGAATCCCGGCTACGTTTTCGTCTCCGCTCCACAACCATTCTCTTTCTTTTTGAGACAACTTCTCATACGGTGTATGGATGGAAAAGCCTACTTCTGCCGCATGGTCTATGACTTGGTTTTTAAAGAAACTCATGACTTCTCCCCTCCAGCAAGCTATGGCATCTTGATAGACAGACAAGGTTTTGTCAGGTACCACCAAAGCTTCATCAATACCTGTAATCTGTCCATATCCTCCGCATTCGGGACAAGCACCCAGAGGGCTGTTAAAACTAAAGAGAAATTCTTCCGGTTCCTGAAATGTTATGCCGTCTGCTTCAAAACGAGTGGAAAACGGAACCGGCTGTTTGCCATCATACACAAACAAAGCCCCGTCACCCACAGAAAAAGCGGACCGTACAGATTCCAAAATCCGAGCCTTGTTGTCCGGGGTATCCTCCGGTTCTACTCGTCCCGTCAACAACATCAAATCAATCGTTTCGTATTCCGCTAGCCGTTGCAATACATCTTCTACTCTCACGGCTTCTTTGCCGTCAAAAAAACGAGCGTATCCGTCTTGTTGCAAAGCCAACAATTTTTCCACCCTGCGCTGTGCATCGTCCCAACCAAAAGGCGCCATTACCAAAGCATAGTCTTCTTTAGGCAAGGACAAAATGTATCGCACCACATCTTCTTGACTGTGACGCGTCACTTCTTTTCCTGAAACGGGAGAGTACGTTTTGCCAATTCGAGCGTACAGCAACCGCAAGTAATCGTATATTTCTGTGGACGTTCCCAATGTAGACCTTGGGTTGCGTGTATTGACTTTTTGCTCAATTGCAATAGCCGGCGGGATGCCTTCAATAGAGTCCACATCCGGTTTCTTGACTCGGCCCAAAAATTGACGGGCATAAGACGACAAGCTTTCTACATACCGTCTTTGTCCCTCTGCAAACAACGTATCAAAAGCCAAAGAAGATTTTCCCGATCCCGACACGCCTGTTACCACAATCAATTTATCCCTTGGGATGGCTACCGATACGTTCTTTAAATTATGAACACGTGCACCTTTTACTACAATCTTCTCTTCTGCCATATTTACTCCCTGCTTACTTTAACCATACCTTTGATTTTTCTCAAATGAAACAACAACAAATCTACTTGTTTATTTGAATTCACGGCTATTTGCAATATCCCCGATATTTTTCCATGCCGGCCGGAAAAACGGAAACTACGCAAATTCAACGAAAGCATGTTTACCGTATCTGAAACAGCCTGCATCAAGCCTATTTCTTCGTAAGCCATGAACTTGATGGTTGTTTGAAAAATGGCCGAGGCGGCGCTTTCGCGCCACTTGACCTTCTGTATGCGATAGGGGTACTGTGTAATGAGCCGTTCTGCGTTGGGGCAGCTCATCCTGTGAATCTTGATACCGTCTTTGACGGATACAAAACCAAACACTTTGTCCCCTACTACAGGATTGCAACATTTGGCCAATTTGAATCCAATCCTTCCAAAAGAATCGTCTATGATCAAATAGTCGTCCATATGTGTCGGCGGCATAACGGGACGATCCAACAGAGCCGGATCCGGTACTGTTTTTTCCTGCTTTTCTTCTTTGAACTGAATCAGAGTTTTCTTTATCTCCTGTAACGGTATGTTTTCGTTGGCTATGGCCGCATAAAAATCGTTCAATTGCTTCATTTTATAGTGCTTGAGCAATTGCGCGTACTCTTCCGGCAAAGCCTCCATCTTCCAGTTTTTCAATCTCCTTTCCAACATTTCACGTCCTTCGGCAACACGTACTCCTTCTTCTTCCCTCAACGTTTGGCGGATCTTACTTCTGGCTTTACCGGAAACAACATAGCCCAACCAGTCTTTAGAAGGTTTTTGGTTTTTAGACGTAAAGACCTCTACGGTATCTCCCGTTTGGAGCGCATCACGCATTTGAGACATTTTTCCGTTGATCCGTCCTCCGGTACAGCGAATACCCAGATTGCTATGGATTTCAAAGGCAAAATCCAAAACGGTTGCACCGGAGGGCAACCTGCGCAAATCTCCTGCCGGTGTAAATACATAGATTTCATTGGGCGTAAAAACAACAGGTTCCCCCATACCTTCCTCTGCTTTATCCGGCTCTTGCAAACGTTTTCGTATGCCGGACAACCAACTTTGCAAAACTTGTTCGTTCCGGACTCCTTTGTAAGCCCAATGGGCCGCTACACCGTATTCGGCCATAACATCCATTCTTCGGCTCCGTATTTGTACCTCAACTACTTTTCCTTCCGGAGTCTTGACCGTTATATGTAGCGATTCGTAGCCGCTTTCCTTAGGTACGGTTATCCAATCCCTCATTCTTTCGGGAATGGGTTCATAAATTTGTGTAACAATGGAATAGACCTGCCAACAGAGATCTTTTTCTTTTTCCGGTTCTGCATCTATGATAAACCGAATACCTAAAATGTCGTACACCTCTTCTACAGCCAATTGCTGTGCCTGCATCTTTCTCCAAATGGAGTATACCGCTTTGGTACGACTCTTTAATTCGTAGCAAATTCCGGCTTCCTTCAATGCTTTTTCCAAGAGAGCGGAAAACCGCTGCATCATTGCGTTCTGTTCTCGTTCAGAGGCTTTCAGGCTATTGACTACCAGCCTGTAATCTTCCGGCTGCAACACTTTGAAAGACAAGTCTTCCAGCCGACTCTTTGTATGATACAATCCCAATTGGTGTGCCAACGGAACATACAACATCAACGTTTCCGTTGCTTTTTTCATCTGATCGTTCGCAGAAAAACAAGTAGTCAAATTGTGCATGATTTCCAACCTGTCTGCCAACTTGATAAGGATGACGGTCGGATCCGTTGAATAAGACACAATCAATTTCCTGTAGTTTTCAGGCTGCAACCGCGTATCTCTGGGATTGATGGTAGAAATCTTATTCAAGCCGGTCACCATGTGAGCAATTTCCTCTCCATATGTTTGAATGATTTCCGGGAGCATATCGGGATTTTTACGGCTGGCTTCGTGCAAATATACGGCGGCCACTACCTGCTTAGAAAGCCCCAGTTCTTTTTCTACAATAGCCGCTACCCCATCTGCATGTTCTATAAAGGGACGGCCGTTGCCACGCAACAACCCCTTAAGCTTTTCTATGGCTAGGGCCCTTGCTGCAACTACTAAGTCCTGTTTGACCACCCCTTGTTGTTTCATTTTTTGATTCTTTCCAATACGTACATTTCGTCTCTAAATTTAGCGGCCGTAATGAAATCCAACCGTTTGGCCGCCTCTTCCATCCTATCTCGCGCCACTAGAATGGCTTTTTCCAATTGTTCCGGTGTCATAGACTGTGTTACGGGATCTTCAGCAACGGCATGCAAGGACTGATCCCAAGAGCTCTCTCCATAACCCCTGTCCAATGTGTTCCGCACGTTTTTTGCTATTTGCGTAGGCGTAATTCCGTGTTCCTTGTTGTGTTGTATTTGTTTTTTGCGTCTGCGTTCCGTCTCATGAATGGTTCTGGCCATGGAATCTGTAACCTTATCTGCATACATAATGACTTTTCCTTCCACATTCCTTGCCGCACGGCCTGCCGTCTGTGTTAAGGCTCTTTCCGAGCGCAAAAACCCTTCTTTATCAGCATCTAAAATGGCCACCAACGATACTTGCGGCAAATCAAGGCCTTCCCGGAGCAAATTCACTCCAATCAACACGTCGTAGTACCCTTTCTGAAATTCTTCCAAAATGGTAATCCTTTCCAACGTATCTATATCTGAATGAATATATGTACAGCGAATACCTATTCTGGCCAAAAATTTGTGCAATTCCTCGGCCATTCGTTTCGTAAGTGTAGTAACGAGTACGCGCTGGTCTTTGACGGCGCATTTTCTTATTTCTTCTGTCAAATCGTCTATTTGTCCTTCCGTTGGACGTACTTCCACAGGTGGATCCAACAAACCGGTAGGTCGCACCACTTGCTCCACAATCAATCCTTCCGATTTTTCCAATTCGTATGCGGCCGGAGTGGCAGAAACATACATTCTCTGGCCAATGACGGTATCAAACTCTTCAAATGTAAGCGGCCGGTTGTCGGCTGCTGCCGGCAGTCGGAACCCGTACTCTATCAAGACTTCTTTACGTGAGCGGTCGCCTCCGTACATGGCTCTTATTTGCGGAAGCGTTACGTGGCTTTCGTCTACAATCGTCAGAAAATCTTGTGGAAAATAATCGAGCAGACAAAAAGGCCGCGTTCCCGGTGCCCGTCCATCAAAATAGCGCGAATAATTTTCTATACCGGGACAATAGCCCAGTTCACGAATCATTTCTATATCAAACTCTACCCTATCCAGCAATCTTTTGGCTTCTAAATGCTTTCCGATATCTTTTAAATAGGCCACCCGCTCTGTCAAATCGTCCTGTATGTGACGAATGGCTTGTTCCTTTCTCTCCTTTGTAGTAACAAAAGCACTGGCCGGGTATATGGAAATCCCTTCTATGCGTTCCAAAATGCCCCCCGTAATGGGATCCAATCTCTCTATAGAATCTATGGTATCTCCCCAAAAGGCAATACGACAGGCAATGTCGTCATAAGCCAAGTACACATCTATTACATCTCCTCTTACGCGGAACGTACCTCTTTTGAATTCGTTTTCGTTGCGTGAATACAACGCCTCTACCAACCTGTACAACAACGCGTTGAAATCTACTTTCTCCCCTACTTTCAGGGTAATGGTATTGGCATGGAAATCATCGGGGTTGCCAATGCCGTACAAACAAGACACGCTTGATACCACCAACACATCCCTGCGTCCGCTTAACAAAGCAGATGAAGTACTCAAGCGCAATTTTTCTATTTCGTCGTTTATGCTCAAATCTTTTTCAATGTAGACGTCTGTGACAGGTAAGTATGCCTCGGGTTGGTAATAATCGTAATAAGAGACAAAATATTCCACAGCGTTTTCAGGAAAGAAGCTTTTGAATTCGGCATACAATTGCGCGGCCAACGTTTTGTTGTGGCTTATCACCAACGTAGGACGTTGCAATTTCTCTACTACGTTGGCCATGGTAAACGTTTTTCCGGACCCCGTAACACCCAGCAGTACAGAAGAATGTGTCCCGCTTGCGTAGAGGTCTGCCAATTGTTCTATGGCCTGAGGCTGATCACCTGCCGGTTTGTATGGAGCATGAAGTTTGAATGGCATATGAAATTCAAAACCTCTAATTTACAACTTTCTGTCAATACATCAGATAACCTGCAAAACCTCCCAAGAGCATCAACAAGATGGGATGCACCTTATAAAAGTAAGCCGCCAAAAAAGCAGCAGAAAAAATAAGATAGCTTCTGTAATCAACAAAATTTTCCGGAGTAGCCATTATCAATGCAGCAGAAGCAATCAACCCTACGACTACAGGCCTGATGCCGCTAAAAACACCTTGTACTATTTCATTCTTGCTGTATTTCATGAAAATACGGCTCACAACAGACATCAAAAAGACAGAAGGCAAAATCAGAGCCAATGTGGTCATGGCAGACCCCAACACGTTGCCGCCTGCCGCCGTATACCCCACATACGTAGCCGTATTGATGGCTATAGGACCCGGTGTCATTTGAGAAACAGCCAAAATATCTGAAAATTCTTCCATCGTAAGCCATCCGTGATTCAGAACTACTTCATTCTGAATCAAAGACAACATGGCATATCCTCCTCCAAAACAGAAGAAACCGATTTTTAAAAACGTATAAAACAATTTGATGTAAATCATGACACGGTTCCTCCCTTTCTTTTCTTCTCAATCCTGTGCCATACATACCCTCCCGTACCGGCCAGCAGAATAATCCAAATGGGAGATATGCCAAAGAGCCAAATGAGCAAAGCCGCCATACCGGCTATCAATCCGGAGGATAACGTAAGACCTATTGACCGCATGGTAGTAATAACCGGTACGGCAATCAAAGCCACTACAACGGGACGCATACCCATAAAAACCCGTTCTACCACTTCATTTTCCCTAAAAGCTCTGAAAAACATAGCTATCATCAAAATAGAAAAGAACGGAGCCAACACGGCTCCCAATACGGAAACCAGAGAGCCCTTCAACCCTTGTATCCTATACCCCACGGCAACGGCCATGTTGACGGCAATCACACCGGGCAAGGTTTGCGTAACGGCCAATATATCTGTAAATTCTTCTTTCGTAATCCATTTTTTGCGATCCACCACCTCTCTCTCTACAACGGGCAACATAGCCAGCCCGCCCCCTATGGTAAAAGCGCCGATGCGGAAAAACACCTTAAAAAGTTCCCAGTACATATTGTTCTTATCTATTTTTATAAGGTTACCTCTACTATCGTATTGATTTTGGACTTGTCGTAAGGACGCTCAATACGTATATAATTCCTAGTATACCCGTGCATGTTGCCTCCGGCTGACTTTCCTTCAAACAACACCTCTTCTTTCCTACCTGTATTTGCCTTTACAAAATCCTCATACAAAGTATCCGACAACGCTCCCAGCTGCTGTACCCTCTTTGTTATTTCTTTATCCGGGATCCGTTCACTTGGTGGAAATTCCGCTGCCTTTGTGTTGGGCCTTAGAGAAAAAGGAAATACGTGCAAAAAAGACGGTTTTACTTGTTTCAACAAACCATACGTTTGCCGGAAATCCTCTTCCGTTTCTCCGGGAAACCCGGCAATCACGTCTACACCAATAAAAGCATGCGGGGTGACATCTTTGATGGATTGTACCTTCCGGGCAAACACATCGGGTCCATACCTTCTTCCCATCTTCTTGAGAATACGTGCACTCCCGCTTTGCAGCGGCATATGGAAATGCGGCAGAAAATTGCGGGTTTTGGCCACAAATTGTATGATTTCCTCCGTCAACAAATTGGGTTCTATAGAGGATATCCTGTACCGATCTATGCCCGAAACACCTGATAAAGCTTGCAGCAGCGCAGGAAAGGTTTCACTCGTCGATTTCCCGTAATCCCCCGTATTGACTCCTGTCAACACGATTTCTTTCACTCCGGCCGCAGCTATTTCTTCTGCTTGCCGCACGGCTTCTTTGATGGACACATTCCGGCTGCCTCCTCTTGCCAAAGGCACCGTACAATACGTACATCGGTAGTCGCATCCGTCTTGCACCTTCAAAAAAGCACGTGTTCTATCGCGGTTGTCAGCACCGGCTGAATAAGCCGAGAAAATAGTTCCTTCCGCATGACATGGACCCAGCAATACAATTCCGGCCAAACCGTCTTCTGCAACGGCCACAGCCTTGTCTCTGAAACCGGTACCCAACACGGCTCCTACTCCTTCCAGGCAGCTCAATTCTTCTGAGCGCAACTGTGCGGAACAACCTGTTACAACCACATACGCATGGGGGTTTTGACGCAACACTTTGCGAACGGCCTGTCTGCTTTTTTTATCGGCATGCTCCGTTACGGAACACGTGTTGATGATGTATACGTCTGCCTTGGAAGACGGAGCCGTCTGCACATAGCCCTTTTTCACATAATCTCTGGCAATAGTAGAGCTTTCCGCATAATTGAGTTTGCACCCCAACGTAACAATGGCAAACGTTTTTGCTTTACCCATGCCGTATATCTTTCTCTGTAAGTGTGACAGATGCCCTAGCTACTTCTCCTCCCAAAGGCGGGGCCCATTTGGAAACCGTGACTTTACAAGCTACCGGTGCATACGCCGCCATCAAAGATTGCAATATGCGTCCGGCCACGTGTTCCAACAAACGGCTGGGCTTTTCCATTTCTTTGGCTATTACTTGATAAACGGCCGCGTAATCTATTGCATCGTCCAAATTGTCTGAATACATAGCCGGACAATCGTCTATTTCCAAAGTTACATCTACACTAAAATGCGTACCAATAAGCCGTTCTTCTTCAAAACACCCGTGGTGCGCAAAAAACTTCACATCATGCAAACAAATGGTAGCCATATTCTTTAAGACATTAATAGATAAACACAAGGTTTTTTTCTGTAGACCTCCTCAAAATCGGGTCTGTTGTGTTTCCATTCCTCTATTGTTTTTGTACAAATAAACGCTTGGGGATGGGTAATATGAATGGCAAGAGTCAACTTGGTTTGCGGAGCACAACACTTCAGTAGGGCTTCAAAAACAGAAGCGTTTCTGTACGGCGTTTCCATGAAGATTTGCGTTTGCTGCTCTTTGGCCGATTGTCTTTCCAATTCTTTTATTTTTTTATCCCGCAAAAGGGCCTGTACGGGCAAGTATCCATGAAATGCAAATTGCTGGCCATTCAGTCCCGAGGCCATCAAAGCCATACCAATAGAAGACGGCCCCACAAGAGGAACTACGCGGAACTGTTCCTTATGAGCCAAGGCCACCAATTCAGCCCCCGGATCTGCCACAGCCGGATAACCTGCCTCTGAGAGCAGTCCCATAGATGTTCCTTGCCTAAGAGGAGCCAACAAGGCAGGATGCTCTTCAGCAGAAGTGTGTTCGTTCAACACGTCCAAATGCAAGTCGTCCGGCTTCAAACCCAGAGCCGACAAATACCTGCGCGCCGTTCTCAGTTCTTCTACCACAAAGTGTGTCAATGTCCTGACCAATGCAATATGATCTTCCGGCAACACGGCTGTGACCGGCACGGGCGCCAAAGGCGCAGGAATCAAATACAAGGTGGGTGTCTTCATGGTGATTTTTCTTCGTTTTTCAGCCGTTCTGTCAACGCCCTCTGGAACCTTCTTGCGTTTTGCAAATGCTGTCCATACGTGGGAGCAAAATTGTGGTACCCACTAAAATCTTCACGGGCACAAAAATAAAAATGATTGTGCTTGTTAAAACCCAGAACGGCATCTATCGCTTCTATGGACGGAACGGAAATGGGACCGGGAGGCAGTCCCTTGTATTTGTACGTATTGTAAGGAGATTCTATACGTGTGTGCTTTTTCAATACCCTACGAATGGTATAATCTTGCGCTGCAAAAATAAGCGTAGGATCGGCTTGTAAAGGCATACCTATACGCAACCGATTCATATAGACACCGGCCACATCGGCCATTTCGTCCGTCTTTTTCGTTTCTTCGTATACGATAGACGCCAGTGTGCTTACTTGTAAAGGGCTCAACCCTATTTGTTTTGCTTTTTCTTTTCTCTCTTCGTTCCAAAACAACGTATACTCTTTGTACATCCTATCTAAAAGCCTTTCAACAGATACGGTCCAATAGACTTCATACGTATTGGGAATGAACATGGCTCTCAGACTAACGGAATCAAAGCCGTAGGCGGCTATCAACGAATCGTTCCGGAGCCCTTCCAGCATGGCCGTGCTGTCTATTTCCAACGGACGAGTCAACACGTGCGCCAGACGTTCAAACGTGCGGATAGTACCGGATAAGGTCACATGCAAAGGGTCTTGCCAACCCATGGCCAATTTTCTGGCCAACTCTTTGTTGCTCATTCCGTTATGGAGTACGTACCGTCCCCTGTGAACGTTTTGCGGCAAATGCTCTCTACGCGCAGCCCACAAAAACGGATGCTTGTATTTCAAATACCCCTTGGCCGTAAGACTGTCCACCAATTGTTCAAAATGGGTTCCCGTAGGGACTAAAAAAGCAACCGGTGCTTTTTCTTCCGTTACAATGTTCTTATGAAGAGACGTCAAATAATACCATCCAAAAACAACAACACCTACACCAAAAAAAAGAAATCCCGCAAGGGATAAAAATCTATACTTCTTTTCCATTAGATCATCTTCTTATCTTAACCGAACAACCGTTCCTTTTTCCGGATGGTCCTTCACACCGGGATTCAAATTTTTCAGCGCTTTCAATCGTATACCGTAACGCTGTGCCACTTCAAGCAATGATTCTCCTTGTACTGCTGTTTTTTCCGGTGTTGTTTTGTGTGCTTTTCTTCGTTTGCGCTCCAAGTACACCTTCTCTCCTACAGGCAATCCCGCTTTACGCGACACATCATTAAAACGAGCCAGTTCGCCTGTGAACAAATGGTATTCCTTTGCCAAAGATTGGTACGTATCTCCCGGAGCCGATAAAACATACCGTACGCCGTTTGTTTTCATAACCCGTCTTTCAACATCCAGAACAAACAAATCAGATGCTATTGTCTTATCCGGTTCAAAAATCACAGTTGTTTCCGGCAACCGCATGTCGTATTGGTACAATTTGTTTTTCTCTATCAATTCTATCAACAACGTATCGTACCGTGGATTCGTTGCATACCCGGCTTTTTTCAATCCCCTTGCCCATCCTTTGTAATCTGTCGTCTCTAACAAGAAAAGTTGTGCGTATCTGGGACGCGTCCTTAAAAATTCCGAGTGGTCAAAGAAAGATTGCTCTGCAGAAGCGTATTTCCGAAAACATTCTTGCGGTGCGTCGTCGTCGTGATAGATTCTGTCCCCGGTCCAATCGTGGCATTTGATACCAAAATGGTTGTTGGCCAGACGAGCCAAACGGCTGTTGCCGTCTCCCGATTCCAAACAGCCTTGTGCCAAAATGATACTGGCAGGAACGCCGTAACTATGCATCTGCCTAATAGCCATGTCCTTATACTTCTCAATGTATTGCTTCCTAGACAATTTTTCTTCTGCACGCAAAGGAGAAGCCGTCACAGGCAGTACCGCGTAGCACACAAGAACCAAAAGGACGTATCTGAAAGCCTTATACAGGCACGTTTTCAACATGATGCAAATGTACTATAAATTCTTATATTTGTTTTCTTAAAACACCTTCTATGAAGAAACACAGCATCACCATACCGTATTCAGAAATCAAAACAGACCGTCTGCCCACAAAAGATTCAGAATTGGTACAAGCAGCCCTTGAAGCAGCAAACAACGCGTACGCCCCTTTTTCAGGATTCAAGGTAGGAGCCGCTGTCAGGCTGCATACAGGTGAGATTTTAACGGGAAACAACCAGGAAAATGCCTCTTTCCCGGCAGGTATTTGTGCAGAACGATCCGTCATTGCTTATACACACGCCAACCACCCCTCGGCAAAAATACAAGAAATAGCCGTTACGGCCTCTCCGTGTGGGATTTGTCGTCAAGTTTTGCTGGAAAGTGAAAAAAGAGCCGGCTCTCCCATTCGTGTATTGCTTATACACAAAGACAAGATCCTGTTCTTTGACAGCGTAAAGGACCTCCTGCCGTTTGGTTTTGATTCTTTTTGATTTTTCGTACCTTTGCAACGGGTAAGTCATGTACGACCAGCTCCCACTGAACTCCCCCAGGGTTGGAAGACAGCAAGGGTAGGTGGTTGTAGCGGTGCGATACATTAAGCTTACCCTTTTTTATTTATATATGCGTACAGTTATAGCTTTATCAGGAGGAGTGGATTCCTCGGTAGCTGCCTTGCTTCTCAAACAACAAGGGCATGAACTCATTGGTATGTTTATGCGCAATTGGCACGATACCACCGGTACCCTGCATGGAGATTGTGCTTGGGAAGAAGATTTGGATATGGCCAAATTGGTAGCTCGCAAATTGGATATACCATTTGCATATGTAGATCTGAGCAAAGAATACAAAGAACGTGTGGTAGATTACATGTTCAGTGAATACGAAAAAGGGAGGACTCCCAATCCGGACGTGTTGTGCAACAGGGAAATCAAATTTGATGCTTTCCTGGACCATGCCCTGCAACCGGGAATAGATAAAGTAGCCACGGGACATTATTGCAGAATACAGCAAACAGATACAGGTGCTTTCAAGCTTTTAGCAGGGGTAGATCACAACAAAGACCAATCGTATTTTCTCTGCCAGCTCAACCAGGAACAACTCTCTAAAACGCTTTTCCCCATAGGACATCTGACAAAAGACGAGGTACGCATCTTGGCGAAAAAACACGATTTGCCCACCACGGACAGAAAGGATTCCCAAGGCATCTGCTTTATTGGCAAAGTAGATTTGCCGGTCTTTTTGCAGCAGCGGCTGGCCCCCAAAACGGGAAATGTGGTTGAACTTTTCAGGGACGGTACCACAAAAATCATAGGACAGCACAACGGCGTCCAATATTATACCATAGGACAAAGAAGAGGATTGCAAATAGGCGGACACAAAAACCCCCTGTTTGTTCTAGAGACAGATCCTGCCACCAATACGTTGTACGTAGGTGAAGGGCAAGACCATCCGGGCTTATACCACCGTTCGCTTTTTATAAATCCGGAAGACATCCATTGGGTTCGCCCGGATCAAAAAATGACATCCGGTGAAAAACGTACGTACCAAGTGCGCATCCGTTACAGACAACCGTTAGAAGAAGCAGAGCTTACGTTTGATGGCGGAATGACCATTCTGTTTGCCAAGCCGCAACGAGGCATCACTCCCGGACAATTTGCCGCCTGGTATCAAGGAGAAGAATTGGTGGGTTCCGGTGTGATTCAAAGCAGGTCTTGAATCACTTCCAAAGCCTTGTTGTATTCCGGCAACACCCTGTTGATAATTTTGTAAAAACAATCTTGCCCAAACAACCGGGAAGCCATAATGGCTTTCATTTGCGTTCTTATGTGGTAACCCGATACCTCCAGGTCGTCTTCTGCCGGTACCAGACCTTCCCGGGCCGCATACACCAGGAACTCGGCAAACGGTACGTTATCCACAGATACAGCGGCATCAAATGCTTCAAACGTTAGGTATTTGCTGGTCAATTGTTTTCTTTCCCGGTCCAGGTATTCGTTCATAAAGGCATGTACTGTCCCTTTTCTGGCCGCCTCTTTGTAAAACGGAGAATAGTATGTGGTATCTGCCGACACAAATACATCGGGCATAATGCCACCCCCTCCGTATACCGGCCTCTTTTCCTTTAACGTCCTGTATACTACAGAATCCTGCATATGGATACTGTCTTTGCTAAAGTATTCTCCTTTCCGGTATCTTTCCAGAAAATCTTTATAGTACGCTTCCTTTTCTCCCATACGGTACGGAGACTGTATCATACGTCCACTGGGTGTGTGATAACGGGCCACTGTCAGGCGGAGCTCAGAACCGTCTTCTATAGGAAACAATTGCTGTACAAGTCCTTTTCCAAAAGTCCGTCTTCCCACAATAATGGCTCTATCCCAGTCCTGAAGAGCTCCCGCAACAATTTCACTGGCCGAGGCCGAGCTTTCATTGACCAATACGACTACCGGTGTATGGATGAAGAATCCCATACCGGAAGATTTCATATCTTGACGAGTCAATGCTTTTCCTTCTGTATACAAGATCAGTTGCCCTCTCTCTAAAAATTGCTCTGCCAGAAATAGAGCTGCTCCCATATAGCCGCCTCCGTTTCCCTGTACATCTAAAATTTATAGATGTTTTCAAGGGCCTGAGTCAGATGCCGGAAGGGCTTATTTTAGATGTACAGGGAAACGGAGGCGGCTATATGGGAGCAGCTCTATTTCTGGCAGAGCAATTTTTAG
>DUNA01000006.1 GCA_012839605.1 Bacteroidales bacterium | reverse complement strand
TCTTTGTCAATATGCAAATTGGTACGCGTCAATTCTTTGAGCGTTTCGTAGGGTTGCGGGTAATGTTCTCTCCTGAGGATGGTTTGAATGGCTTCTGAAATGACAGCCCAATTGTCTTCCAAGTCTTTATCTATGGCTTCCCGGTTGATGAACAATTTGCCAAAGCCTTTTAGCAATGCTTTAAAAGCAAGTAGAGTATGCGCCATGGGCACTCCAAGATTGCGAGAAACGGTAGAATCTGTCAAATCTCTTTGAAGTCTGGATATGGGCAGTTTGCAAGCCATGTGATCAAACAGTGCATTGGCCACACCCAAATTCCCTTCTGCGTTTTCAAAGTCTATGGGGTTGATTTTATGAGGCATGGCAGAAGAACCAATCTCCTGGTCTTTTATCTGTTGTTTGAAATAATTCATGGAAATATAAGACCACATGTCTTTGGCCAAATCAAGGCATATTGTGTTGATTCTTATCAAGTTGTGGCAAAGAGCCGCCAAATGGTCGTAATGTTCTATTTGTGTGGTAGGGAAAGAACGTTGGAGGCGTAATGTTTTATTTAAAAATTTCTCTGCAAATTTATGCCAATCAATTTGAGGATAGGCTATGTTGTGCGCATTGAAATTGCCTGTTGAGCCTCCAAATTTGCCGGCAAACGGTATTTGCTCCAGCAACTTGAGTTGTTCTTCAAGTCTTGCTTTAAATACCAAAAGCTCTTTGCCCATTCGCGTGGGAGAAGCCGGTTGTCCATGTGTATGTGCCAACATGGAAACGGAACCCCATTCGTTTCCTTTCTCTGTAAGCAAAGCTATGAGTTCTTGAAGAATGGGAAGGTATTCTTTTTCAATGGCATGCTTGACGCTCAAGGGAACGGCTGTATTGTTGATATCTTGTGATGTGAGCCCAAAATGGATGAATTCTGAGTATTTGTTCAAACCCAGAGCTTTCATTTTGTTTTTCAAAAAATACTCTACTGCTTTGACATCGTGGTTTGTTACTTTTTCTTGCGCTTTAATCACTTTGGCGTCTGTGATGGAGAAATTTCTGTAAATGTTGCGCAAGATGGGATACCAACGTGAATCCACATCTTTTAACTGAGGAAGAGGCAGCTTGCACAAAGCAATGAAATATTCCACCTCAACTTGAAGGCGGTATTTTATAAGTGCAAATTCCGAGAAATATTGGTTCAAAGGGGCCGTATGCTTATAATATCTTCCGTCAATGGGAGAAATGGCCAGCAGGGGGTTAAATTCCATAATAATGTATGTTTTATTTCTCAAATATACTCATTTTTTTGTAGAGGACGACTATTTCTTTGGCAGGTTTTACATCGTGCACACGCAAAACCGATACTCCCTTAAAAAGCAAATGAAGGTGAAGGGCCGAGGTAGCAACGAGTGCGTTCTCCGGGGTGGTGTGCAGCGGTTTGTACGTCATCCGTTTTCTGGAAATACCTACGAGCAGCGGTGCCGCAGGCGTTCCGCTGCTGTCTGTCGGCACCAAGCTTGGCAGCGCGTTTAGTACCATGAAATTTTGATTTGTGTCTTTATTAAAACCAAATCCGGGGTCTAAGAACACTTGCTTGACACCCCATTCTGTGGCTGTCCGGATTGTTTCTGCAAAAAAACGAGCCACGCCTTGCGTACCTTCAAAAGGTTCTTGATGCATGGCTATCCAGGGAAGTTGCAAACGAGCAACCAAAGGGACCATATTTGTATCTGCACTACCGGCCATGATGTCGTTAACCCAGAACGACCCGATGAGTTCGTATGCTTTTTCTACAATGCCCGATCTAAAAGTATCTATAGAAAAAACAACATGGGGAAAATGCTTTCTTAAGCTTTTCAAAACTGGTTCCAGCCTTTGCCATTCTTCTTTTTCAGAAGCCCTTAGAGCGCCGGGACGAGTGGAGCAAGCACCTATATCTACAATATCTGCTCCTTCCAATACCATGCGTTCTATACGTTCCAAAGCATCTGCGGCATGGGCGGCACGAGAGCCTGCATAAAAAGAATCGGGTGTCAAATTGACAATCCCCATAACGGCCGGGAAAGATATTTTCATAAAACAAAAGTAAAAAAAAAACACAGACATGTTTTTTTTGTAATTTTGTATCATGTTATTAGTTTTGGAAGGTTTGGACGGAGCCGGCAAATCAACCCAGCTCAAAGCCATGCAAACATATTTTACAGAACAAGGCAGACCGTTTAGGTATCTGCATTTTCCACAATACGACACCCCTGTATACGGTACACTTATAGGACGTTTTCTACGTGGGGAAAGCGGGGATAACGACGCCGTGGATCCTTATCTGGTAGCGCTTTTGTTTGCCGGAAACAGGTTCGAAAAGGCCGCACAGATTACACAATGGCTGCAAGAAGACAAAATAGTCCTATTGGATAGGTATGTGTATTCCAATGTGGCTTTTCAGTGTGCCAAGTTGGCCGGTCAAGAGGAAAGGAACCGTTTGCGGGAATTTATACTGCAGATGGAGTACGATTTTTTTGGAATTCCCAAACCGGATATCAATTTGTTTTTGGACGTACCGCTTGACTTCGTAAAAAACAATTTGGTAGCGGCACGTACCGGTGACGACAGACACTACTTGGAAGGAAAAGAAGACATCCACGAAGCTTCTGTAGAATTTCAGCAACAAGTTAGGGAAGTATATTTGGAACAAGCCACTTTAGACCCCTCTTTCCATTTGATATCATGCAAAGACAATCAAGGCAAGATGGCAGAGTGGCAAGAGATATTTGAACGCATCAAACCGTATCTTTCATGAGAAAAACAGCCCGTATTGTTTTAGGTTTTCTTTTTGTGTTTTCAGGCATCGTGAAGGCAGTGGACCCGGTAGGGTTTTCTCTTATTTTAACAGAATATTTTCATGCCTTTCACGTGTCTTTTCTGGATCCGTTGGCATTGACAGGCTCTATTGGTTTGTCTGCCGTAGAGTTTTTGCTTGGGATTATGCTCTTATTGGATTTTAGGAAGCAATGGACGGCCTGGGGAGTGTTGTTGTTTATGGTGTTTTTTACCTTACTCACATTGTATTTGGCACTTTTTAATCCCGTTAGCGATTGCGGATGTTTTGGCGAGGCTGTCACATTGACCAACTGGCAAACGTTTTTTAAAAACCTTCTGTTTTTGCCTTTTGCCATTCTGTTGTTTGTTCAAAGAAAAAGAACGCCCCCTGTAGCTCCGCCGGGAGCAGAGTGGCCTGTTTGTGCTTTCTTTGCTGCAGTAGTCGTGGCAGTTTCTATATACAGTTACCGCCATCTTCCCCTTGTAGATTTCAGAGGATTTAAAGTAGGTAACGATATAGCCTTTTTATTGGAAGAAGCACGGACTCGACCCGAGTTTTTGTTTAAAACAGAATTGATATATAGTAAGGACGGAAAACAAGAGGTGTTTGAACCGGAAAACCTGCCCGATAGCAGTTGGACTTTTGTGGCTTCACACACAAAAGAAATCAAAACGGGCGTGCGCCATAAAATAACAGATTTTTCTGTATTCGATTCAGCGGGCCTCCTTATGACAGATTCGCTTCTGCAGGAGAAAGAAACATCCCTTTTGTTGCTGTTTTCTTCTGATTATCATATAACGGATAAGGTGTTGAATGAGCTAAAAGCGTTGGTAGAAGAAAGGCAGTCACAACATCTTCCCGTATATGCCATAAGCGGTCTTTCTGCTCAAGAATTGGAACCCATCATGAGAGCCAAGGGGATAGAAATACCCATATATAGGGCAGATAGGACTTTGCTTTTGACTATGATAAGATCTTCACCCGGGTTGATGGTTCTCAAAGAGGGAGTAGTTGTAGCTAAATATGGTTTCAGAGATATCCCTACTCTGAAGAAGTGGAAAAAACTTACGCAGGAAGATTCTGAATTGGTGATTACGCGCAACAACATACACACGCGCCTGAGGACGCAGCTTTTTGTGGTCATTCTGTTGGCACTTGTCTACCTTATACGAAAAGGTTACAAAGTCCTCTTTACTTCAACAATCTTATAGGCTTCTACGATATCACCTACTTTGATGTCGTTGTATCCATCAATGTTCAATCCGCAGTCGTATCCGGTTTGCACTTCTCTGACATCGTCTTTAAAACGTTTGAGCGATCCCAATGTGCCGGTATAGACAACAATGCTGTCTCTGATGATTCGTACTTTGGCGTTTCTTGTGATTTTTCCTTCTTTCACCATACAACCTGCAATGGTACCAATGCGTGAAATTTTGAAAATCTCACGAACTTCCACAGTAGCCGTAATCTCTTCTTTTTCCATGGGCGCCAACATGCCTTCAATTCCTTTGGTAACATCTTCTATGGCGTCATAAATGACAGAGTAAAGACGGATCTCAATTTCTTCTTTTTCCGCCAATTTCCTGGTAGATGCAGACGGACGGACTTGAAACCCTATGATGATGGCATTCGAGGCAGTGGCAAGCAACACATCTGATTCAGAGATGCCTCCCACTGCTTTATGGATGACGTTCACTTGAATTTCTTCTGTACTCAATTTTATGAGAGAATCTGAAAGAGCTTCTATAGAACCGTCTACGTCCGCTTTAACAATGATGTTCAGCTCTTGGAAATTGCCTACTGCTATACGGCGGCCTATTTCTTCAAGGGTAATGTGTTTTTGTGTGCTTATTCCTTGAATACGAATCAACTGCTCTCTTTTGGCTGCAATATCACGCGCTTCTTTTTCGTCTTCCATGGCGTTGAACAGTTCCCCTGCTGCAGGAGCACCGTTTAGACCCAATACAGATACGGGGTGGGAGGGACCGGCTTCAGTGACCCTTTGACCGCGTTCGTTAAACATAGCCCTTACGCGGCCTGTACAACATCCGCTCAACAAAATATCGCCTTGTTCCAAGGTTCCGTTTTGTACTAAAATGGTAGCCAGATAACCACGTCCTTTGTCAAGAGAAGATTCAATGACTGTTCCGCTGGCACGTCTTTTGGGATTGGCTTTCAGCTCTAACAAATCGGCTTCCAAAAGTATTTTTTCAAGGAGCTTGTCTATGTTCGTTCCTTTCTTTGCGGAAATTTCTTGACATTGGTACTTGCCTCCCCATTCTTCTACCAAGATGTTCATATTGGCCAATTGTTCTCGAATCTTTTCCGGGTTGGCTCCTTGTTTGTCAATTTTATTGATGGCAAAAACCATAGGCACACCGGCTGCAGAAGCATGGTTGATGGCTTCTACCGTTTGCGGCATGATGGCATCGTCTGCTGCTATGATGATAATGGCCAAGTCTGTTACTTTGGCTCCTCGCGCCCGCATGGCCGTAAAGGCTTCGTGACCCGGAGTGTCTAAGAAAGTAATCAGGCGACCGCTTTCCAAACGAACGCTGTACGCACCTATATGTTGTGTGATGCCTCCGGCTTCTCCGGCAATGACATTGGAATCACGGATGTAGTCTAGCAAAGAGGTTTTTCCGTGGTCAACGTGTCCCATGACGGTGACAATGGGAGGTCTTTCACGCATATCTGCGGGATTGTCCTGTTCTTCTTGAAGGGTTTCTTGCAGATCTGCCGTCACAAATTCTACTTCAAAGCCAAATTCTTCAGCTACAAGAACCATGGCTTCTGCATCCAAACGCTGGTTGATGGATACCATTAAGCCCAAGTTCATACAAGCGTCTATGACTTTAACGACAGGCACATCCATGAGCGTAGCCAATTCGTTGACTGTAACAAATTCGGTAACATTCAGAACGGTGCTTTCCATTTCTTTGCGTTCCATCTCCTGTGCCATTCTTTGGCTCACAATTTCACGTTTTTCACGACGGTGTCTGGCGGCTCCTCTAGTTCTGCCTCTGCCTTCAGTCATTCGTGCATACGTTTCTTTGATTTGTTTTTGGATGGCATCTTGGTCCACTTCGGGATGAATGGGTTTGAAACGTTCTTTTCCACGACCTTTGCTTCTTGCACCATCTGTGCGTCTTGTAGAGACTTTGCTGACATCCACACGCTCTCTCTGAGGTTTTTGAATACGTTCCCGTTTTGTTTTTTGCCTTTCTTGTTTTGGCTTTTCTTTTTGCTCCGTCTGTTTTTTTCTGTCAAACTGGGACAAATCTATTTGGCCGGTAATTTTGGGACCGGCTAATTTTTCTACCTCTGTATGAATATGGACAGGTTTTGGTTCAGAAACAGTTGTTGTTTTTGCCTTTTTGACCGGTTTCTTTTCTTTTGGTTTGGCTGCTGCTTTTGGTTTGGCTGCTGTTTTTGCCTTTTTTTCCGGTTTTTCTTCTTTTGGACTTTCTTCAGCAGTCTTTTCTTTTGTTGCAGCGGCTTTGTCAAATTGAGTGAGGTCAATTTTCCCTAATACTACGGGGCCGGCTTCTGCCTCTTTTGTTTTGGCAGTTGGTTTTTCTTTGCTTGCAGGCTCAGCTTCCTTTTTCTGTTTCGGCTCTTGTTTTTTTGGTTCCGGTTTGGGCTCGGGCTTGGGCTCAGGCTTGGGCTCGGCTTTTGGTTCCGTTTTGGGGGCCGCTTTCGGCGCCGTCTTTGGTTCCGGTTTGGATTCCGGTTTTGGTTCCGGTTTGGGCTCGGGCTTGGGCTCAGGCTTGGGCTCGGCTTTCAGTTCCGTTTTGGGGGCCGCTTTCGGTTCCGCCTTCGGTTCCGGAGTCGACGCAGGTGTAGCAGAAGTGTCATCTTGAACGACATCTTTCACTTTCAAGATGATTTTTCTAGATTCTTCCTTAAGCTTCAACTCTTTGTTGAATTCTTTTTCAACAAGAGCATAAGCATCCGGTGAAATCTTGCTATTGGGAGATGGATCTACGTCTATACCGTTCTCTTTAAGAAAATCGGTAAGTGTTCCAATCCCAATATTAAATTGCTTGACAACTCTGCTTATGCGAATACCTTGCTTTTCCGACATATATGATTCCTTAGTCTTATTCTGTTGTATCGTTTTCAAATTCTGAGCGGAGGATGCGTACAACATCTGCCGCTGTTTCTTCTTCTAAATCTGCTCTTCTAATCAATTCCGGAATGGGAATGGCCAGTACACTTTTTGCCGTGTCGCAGCCAATTTGCTTAAGAGCATCTATAATCCACTGGTCAATTTCATCGTTGAATTCGTCCAGCATGACGTCTTCTTCGTCTTCATCTACTTCTCTGAATACGTCAATTTCGTATCCAATGAGCATACCGGCCAATTTGATATTGGACCCGCCTTTGCCTATGGCCAAAGATACTTCACTTGGCTTCAAATATACACCCACGCGCTTTTCTTCTTCGTTAATCCTGATGGACGTAATTTTTGCGGGACTCAATGCCCTTTGAATGAGCAATTGCGGGTTTGTTGTCCAGTTGATGATATCTATATTTTCATTTCTTAATTCTCTGACAATTCCATGAATACGAGAACCTTTTACTCCAACGCAGGCACCAACGGGGTCAATGCGGTCGTCGTACGACTCTACGGCTACCTTTGCCCTTTCTCCCGGAATACGAACAATTTTTTTGATGGTAATCAATCCGTCGTAAATTTCCGGCACGTCTTGTTCAAAAAGTCTTTCCAAGAATTTTGGAGAAGTACGGGAGAGCGTAATGATGGGAATGTTGTTTCTCATTTCTACGGACAACACAACAGCTCTTACCGTATCTCCTTTTCTGAAGTAATCGGTAGGTATTTGTTCTGTTTTGGGCAAGATGAGTTCGTTTCCTTCTTCGTCTAAAACGAGGACTTCTTTTTTCCAGACTTGGTACACTTCTCCTACCAAAATTTCATCTACGCGCTCTTTGTATTTGGCATAAACATTAGCCTTTTCAATATCCATAATCCTTCCGGCCAAATTTTGTCTGAGCGTAAGGATGCCGCGACGGCCAAATTCCGAGAGCTTAACCTCATCTGCATACGATTCTCCTACTTCGTAGGAATCATCAATTTTTGAAACTTCTGCAAGCGAGATTTGAGTATTGGGATCTTCCACCTCTTCCACAACCTCTCTGCTTCTCCAGATTTCAAAGTCTCCTTTGTCAATATTGATGATTATGTCAAAGTTATCTGTACTTCCATACATCTTAGTCAATTGGGAACGAAAAACATCTTCCAGAACGCTCATCATAGTAGGGCGATCTATGTTTTTTAATTCCTTGAATTCCGCGAATGTACTGATCAGATTTAAACCTTCCATTTTTGGTTTTTTTTATTGTGTAATAAAAAAGAGGACCTGGGTCCTCTTTCACATGTTCCTAAGCGGCTGCAAATGTAAGTATTTTACTGATTTTTAACAAATTTATTTTGGAATTTGCAATATATCATTATTGGAACGAAATTTGTCGTAAATCAGTATCATACAAAATCTCATGGAACTCACAGCCCGGATGATCGCGGAACAACTGAATGGGGAAGTAGTAGGAAATCCTCATGTAGTAGCAACAAGTGTTGCGCGTATTGAATATGGAAAGCCGGGAACAGCCTGTTTCCTGGCCAACATGAAATATGAAAAATACCTGTACAAAACAAAGGCTTCTATTGTTCTTGTAAACAAAGTGTTTGTTCCAAAGAAGGAAGTAAAGGCCACCTTGATTCAGGTAGAAGATGCATATGTTGCTTTTGCTCAGGTGATGGCCATGTTTGCAAGCGATAAGAAGAAAAAAGGAAGGGAATACCCGCACACTATTTCTCGTAAGGCACAAATAGGAAAGAATGTATACATAGGCACCAACTCTTACATAGGCAAACGAGCCGTAATTGGTAACGGGGCTCAGATTTATCCCCACGTATACATTGGAGAACGTGTGCATATTGGGGCGGGAACTATATTGTACCCCGGTGTTAAAGTTTACGACGGGTGCGTTATTGGCAACCATTGCATCATACACGCCAATGCCGTAATCGGTTCGGATGGATTTGGCTTCGCGCCCACAAAAGAAGGCGCGTATCTTAAAATACCACAAACAGGAAATGTGGTTGTAGAAGACCATGTGGAAATAGGTGCCAATACGGTTGTTGACAGAGCCACCATGGGATCTACCATCATTCGGGAAGGAGTGAAATTAGACAACCTCATTCAGGTTGCACATAACGTAGAAATAGGTGCTCATACCGTAATTGCTGCGCAGTCGGGAATTTCAGGCTCCACTACGTTGGGCGACCGTTGTATGGTAGGAGGACAGGCCGGTTTTGCAGGCCATCTGAACATTGCGCCCGGAACACGTGTAGGAGCACAAGCAGGCGTCATTGGCTCTGTGAAAGAAGAAGATTCAGCTGTTGTAGGTATGCCGGCCATAGATCATAAAACCTACATGAGGGCGTATGCGTTGTTTAAAAAATCGGGTGAAAAAGAAGAATGAGACAACAAACCCTTAGGAGAGAAATACGTGTGGAAGGCAAAGGTTTGCATACCGGGCAATTTGTTACAGTAGACTTGTTGCCGGCAGAAGAGGGATATGGGATTTGTTTTGAGCGCACAGACTTACCGGAGAATCCCTTCATTCCGGCGTTGTCTTCTCTTGTATCCTGTACGCAAAGAAATACGACCATTTCTTTACATGGAGTGGGAGTGGCTACTACGGAACATCTTCTGGCTGCGCTCTACGGGATGGGTATAGACAATGTGCATATACGTATAAACGGACCGGAAGTACCGGTGTTGGATGGAAGCGCCCTGTTTTTTGCACAAGCCATACAAGAGGCAGGCGTTATAAAACAGGAGAAAGGCAGAGAGTATGCACAAATAACCTCCCCTTTGATCTATGAAGATGCCGCTACGGGAACTGCAATCAAAGTACTTCCATCCAATAGATTTTCTTTGTCTGTAGAGATAGATTTTAAGCCCAGAAAGATAGGAAAACAGGTGTTTTTTTATGATGAAGACATCCACTTTATAAAAGAATTGGCGCCGGCCAGGACATTTGTTTTTTTAGACGAACTGGTACCTCTTTTAAAAAAAGGGTTGATACAGGGCGGAGATTTAGACAACGCACTTGTCATTGCGGACGGTTTTGTTAGTGATGCGGATAAGGAATGGCTGACCCGGTTGTACGACTATTCCGTTGAGCAATGGAGTGCCGGTTATTTGAACAAAGAAGGACCCAGGTATCCCAACGAATGCGTCAGGCACAAAACAGTAGATTTGCTGGGAGATTTGTATTTGGTAGGCAAAAGATTGAAGGCTTCTGTGCAAGCCTATAAACCGGGGCATAAAGCCAATGTTGCCGTTGCGCAGATGATAAGAAATCATATAGAAAGTCATGAAAACAAATGAACAGTACACGGTAATACATCCGGGAGCCAAATTGGGCAAAGGAGTACAAGTAGGTCCTTTTACCACTATTGCGGAACATGTGGAAATAGGGGAAGGAACGGTTATAGGACCCAATGTATGTATTATGGATTACGTGCGTATAGGTTCTCACGGACATATTTTTCCGGGTGCAGTAATAGGTGCCATTCCTCAAGATTTAAAATTTGCCGGAGAAAAATCGTACGTAGAAATTGGGAATCATGTGACTATACGTGAGTACGCTACTATAAACAGAGGTACGCGTGCCAGTGGAAAAGGAACCACGATAATTGAGGATAATTGCCTGATTATGAGCTATGTACACATTGCGCACGATTGCCATATAAAGAAAGGAGTCATTCTTACATCGTACGTAGGCCTGGCAGGAGAAACGATTATAGATGAACACGCCATTGTTGGAGGAGCATCTGTGGCGCATCAATTTTCAAAAATTGGGATGTACTCTATGGTGGCGGGAGGTTCGCTTATAAGAAAAGACGTGCCGCCCTTTGTGTTGGCAGGGCGTCATCCGCTCAGTTACGGCGGAATCAATCTCATAGGGCTGAGGAGAAGTGGATTTACACCGGAACAGATTAACAGGATACGCGATGTATATAGAATCATATACCAGGTAGGATTGAATGTAAGCGATGCTTGTCGTAAAGTGGAAGAGGTGATTGAACCCTCTGAGGAAAGAGATATCATCCTGTCTTTTATAAGGTCCTCAAAGCGCGGTATCATTCCGCATAGATTTGATTCGGAAGACCATGAATGACCGTAAAAAAGCTTGGTTCCCTATAGCGTATTGGCCTCCTATATCTTTTTTTTCTTTATTGTATCCGGAGGGCCAATGGATTGTTGAGCAACATGAGCATTATATAAAACAAACGGTGCGCAACAGGTGTTACCTATGCGGAGCCAACGGCAAACAGGTGCTTATCGTTCCCATAAAACGCAAACGTGGCGTAAAAACACGTATTGGCGATGTCTTGTTGGACTTGTCGCAAGATTGGCAGCGTATTCATTGGTTGGCCATCGAATCTGCTTACGGTTCTTCTCCTTTTTACGAATATTACAAAGACGAAATAAGGCAGTTTTATACGCTTACACAGCCTCTTTCTCTTTTTGAATACAACACATCCATACTTGCATGGTGTTTGGAAGCGTTGCAAGCCAACATTTCCATAACAACCACTCAAACGTTTGAATTGCAATACGGGAAAAAGGATTACAGATACCGGCTTCCACCGGAAAACAACAAACCTTATTACCAGGTGTTTTCAGACAAAATGGGTTTTGTACCCGGATTGAGTATCTTGGATTTGGTCATGAATGAAGGCCCCGAGGCGTGGAAAGTGCTTTGCACAGGCATGTTTTAAAAACGGAACCCTACTGTAAAAGCAACTCGTAAGCGTGTTAACGTATTCATACCGGGTGCCGGAGTATCTGCTATGTCGTAGAGACTGAAATATTCGTTTTCTTTAAGTCTGTATGAAACACCCACATCTGCAAAGCTTCGTTTTCCTCTTATGCCCAACCCCCCTGATACCCTATGAGAATCGTTCAATAGTTCTTCACCGGCGCTGTAATAACTGTAACCCCCTCTAAGCGAAAAGGTGCCAATTCTAAATTCAGCTCCGGCTCTGATTATATGAGATATGCCAAAACGGTAATCGGGACTGCCTAAGCGGATGTCATCGTTTTCTTTGGCAAATTCCATTTTGTCGTAAAGGGCGGACATATTCATGTTTCTGTAGTCAACTCCTTCGTAGTCTACGGATATAAGGCCTGTATTTCCTAAAAGGTATGTTGCACCTACGCTGTATCTCCAAGGGGTTTGTACTTTGTAAGAGTACCTGCCGTATGGGCTGTCTTCGTGTTCGTATCCGTCTACAAACCGGGCTGTCATACGCTCTTGCCATTCATCGGTAAGCGTGGTCCAGGTAGGTGTAGTAAAAGCTGCACCTATGCGTAGGTTGTTCAAGGGCAGGGCTATGATTCCTACTTTCATATGAAAACCTGATCCTGTGGTCGTCTGTTGGTACGTATGTGAAAAATCCCTGAATCCGGTTTGGAATTCTTGAGGATTTTGTGCCGTTTCCACATATTTTTCAAACGTACGGTAGTGAATGTTACGAAATGCAAAACTTGCTCCTACAAAAATGCGGTCGTTGAAATTGGATCCCAGCGCAAACACATAATCACCCATACTGCCTTTAGACTCCCTAAGAAAACGTTGGTCCAAAAGTCCTCCAACGTATATTTCTTGATTGTCGTGGTCAATATTTTCTGTTCCTCCTATGTACTGATTGTGTGTATCCGGAATCAAATCCAACAGATACGTGTTCCATGCCAAAACGGATCGCCAAGGAGCTCCCGAATCATAGTAGGGGTTGTATCCGTCTTTATGTTCCAGTTTTTCAAAAGAGATTCCGTCTGTCAGTGTAGCTGCAGAGGAAAGCCAGCTTGTAGTGGACCCGTTTAATAGGACGGAAGTTTGGTGAGTGAAGTCTTGTACTTTATTATACCCGGCAGCAAAAGAAAGGGTAATGGGCCCTTGTCTTTTCCCGGATAAATTCCAGCTGCCCACGTAACCAAATTCGGATACTCCCAGCCTTGTATATTTGTCGTTAGCAGGTTGGTTGAAATAATCTACCTGAGAAAATCGGGTGGTAAAAGCCGGAGTAAAAGAAAATTCTGAATAATGGTACAGGCCGGCAGCTGCCGGATTCATACTTATAGAGGTGAAATCACCCCCAAGTGCCGTAACAGCATTTCCTAATGCCAAGGAACGTGCCGATCCTTGGTAGCTGATATGTGAGTAACGGTAGGCGTCCCAAGCATTTTGTCCAAAAAGCGTATAAGGAACAATCCATGCAAGTAAAATCAGGTATTTCTTCATTGTATTTCATTTGGTTACCTTCTGCGGTAGGAACCGCTAGATCCGGACCTTGCGGTTCCGCTGCTTCCGCTACTTCCGCTGCTTCCGCTGCTTCCACTGCTTCCGCTGCTTCCACTGCTTCCGGTGCTTACGCTGCTTCCGGTGCTTCTTGAAGTAGTTCCTGACGTACTTCCTGAGTAGGATGAAGAGCGTGTTCCGGTACTCATACTTCCGGAACTCGTAGTACCGGTACTCCTATAATTGGATGTTCTGCTGCTCTGGTTGGAGTAATTGCTTTTTACAGCAGTAGTGGAAGAGCGTTGTCCGTCTCTGTAAAAACTACGGCTGCTACCCGGGTTTGTTGTAGTAGTCCTGTTTGTTGTACGCACATCGGAACCTGTATTCGTTCTTGTACCTTCTGTACTGTTGGACGATCTCCTGTAATACGTATTTTCAGACGGTGCTCTGTAAACAGCTTCTTTACCTGAGATATTTCCTGTACTTTCTGAAGTTCTGCCCACTCTTCTGTATCCCGTATTTTCAGTAGCAGTACTTGTTTCCGTTCTTCTGTCACCCGACACTTGATTGATTTGCGGAGACACCCTTCTGTAAGATCCACCGGAGCGAGAACTTGCAGCAGGTGTAATTTGCGTGCTTCCCGGGCTGATGCGACGCGTAGTGTTTTGTCTGCTTACAAAATTTCTGTCTTTGGAATCACGACCGGTAAAGTAGTACCTGTTGTTGTATCCATAATGAGGATATCCATAGTAGTAAGGATAATGGAAATCTGCATACCAGTAAGGTGAGTACCAATAGTGCGAGTACCAGTACGGCGAATACCAGTACGGACTATGCCAGTGAGCATGGTATCTCCAGGGGTAGTACCAGTGATACATCCAGTAATGGTGAGAACTGTAACCAAATCTGAAATTGTACCAGGGATCGTACCATCCGGGGTAATACCAGTCATCATAAGTGAAACTCATGTTGATGGTAAGGGAAAAATCCTCTTGCGGTTCATCACTGAACATTTCCAGTTTTCGCTCGTATGAGTCGTCTTGTGAGCTCATAATCAGGTAAGTGGTTCCTGATTTAACATCTATATCTACACTGCCATCGGGGTCAGTATATATAGTTTCTACGCGTGTGCCTTCTTTGGCTGCTTGTTCCAGTGTTTTGTTTTTTAACGCTTCAGCTTCCTGAGCTGTAGCAAGCAATTGCACACGTGCTGTCACACCCGGCCGGAAATATGCGGCGTCATCATATGCAGAAGAAGTTGATTGGTACCCTGTTCCGCAGGAAACGGCGATCAATCCGGCGAATACTATCCATATGTGGAAAAACCGTTTCATTATACACCTCCTGTTATTAAATTGTTTCAATTTATGTACTTTTGTACCCAAATATAATCTGTTACCCTATAAAAAGCAAATATTGTACCAAATAAAAATAGAGGGATAAATGGCTAAAGAAATAAGAAACAAGGAAGAAAATTATTCGGAATGGTATAACAACCTGGTAATAAAGTCTGATCTGGCAGAAAACTCTGCTGTCAGAGGCTGTATGGTCATCAAACCATACGGCTATGCCATTTGGGAAAAAATGCAGGCAGAACTGGACAGACGGTTTAAAGAGACGGGGCATGTGAACGCCTATTTCCCATTATTCATACCAAAATCATTTCTGAGTAAAGAGGCAGAACACGTAGAAGGATTTGCTAAGGAGTGCGCTGTGGTCACGCACCACAGGCTGAAAGCAGACCCGGATGGGAAAGGGCTGATAGTCGATCCCGAAGCCAAACTGGAAGAAGAATTGATTGTAAGACCTACTAGTGAAACAATCATTTGGAATACGTATAGAAACTGGATTACTTCTTATAGAGATTTACCCATATTGATCAATCAATGGGCAAACGTCGTTCGTTGGGAAATGCGTACCCGACTTTTTTTACGTACAGCGGAATTTCTGTGGCAAGAAGGACATACGGCTCATGCAACAGAGCAGGAAGCCATAGAAGAAACACGTCAAATGGTAGAAGTGTATGCAGAGTTTGCCAAAGAGGTATTGGCACTTCCCGTATGGGTGGGCGCCAAAACACCATCTGAACGGTTTGCAGGAGCAGTAGAAACGCTTTGTATAGAGGCTCTTATGCAAGACGGAAGAGCCCTGCAAGCGGGCACTTCGCATTTCCTTGGGCAAAATTTCGCCAAGGCTTTTGATGTACAATTTACGAACAAAGAAGGCAAGCTGGAATACGTTTGGGCGACCAGCTGGGGTGTTTCCACACGTCTGATGGGAGCTATGGTTATGGCGCATTCAGACAACAACGGCTTAGTCATTCCACCGGTCTTGGCACCTATACAAGTAGTGTTGGTTCCTATCTACAGAGGAGAGGAAGAAAGGGAGTCCGTATTGGCGCATTTGGATGATTTAAAGGCTAAGCTTTTGGCCAAAGGTTTGCGTGTAAAACTGGACGACAGAGACAATGTGCGTTCCGGGTTTAAGTTCACGGAATGGGAAGTAAAAGGCGTTCCTTTGCGTATTGCCGTTGGTCCTAGAGATTTGGCCAACAAAACAGTAGAGCTGGCTTTCCGAGATACGTTGAAAAAAGAGATTCATCCGCTGGAAGGCATAGAAGACAAAGTGGTGCAAATCATGAAAGACGTACAGGAAAATATATACAAAAAAGCTTTGGACTTCAAAGAGAAAAACACGTTTGAAATAGACAGTTACGAAGACTTCAAGGTACGCATAGAAGACGGAGGCTTTTTCCTGTGCCATTGGGATGGAACGGCAGAAACGGAAGCAAAAATCAAAGAAGAAACAAAAGCAACTATTCGGTTGATTCCGGAATGGGACAATCCCGTACCGGGAAGATGTATGGTAACGGGCAAACCTTCAACACAAAGAGTTGTTTTTGCAAGAGCTTATTAAGAAGATTTTAAGAATACGAAACATATGAAACGAATTGTTGTAGCATTATTTGCAGTCGTATTATCCTTTGGAGTATTGCAAGCTCAAGAAAACAGGGAGCCGGACACGGTAGAAATTCCAACGTACGAGGAATTGGCAAGAATGTACACCAAGTTGGTGGCGCAAGTAGATTCAGCACGCCAAAGGGCTATAGAGGACTCTATACTGATTGCCCGTTTTGTGGAAGAGAGCCGTCAAGCGGCATTGGCTGCTATGCCTCCTCCCAAAAAACCTACTTTTTGGACAAACACGTTGTTGTCTCAGCTCAACTTTTCCCAAACGGCTCTTGCCAATTGGGCAGCCGGAGGAAACAGTTCTGTATCATTGGGAGGATATATAGATGCTAAGGCCAATTACGACAAGAACGATTTGATTTTTCAAAACCGTTTGCAGGCCGGTTACGGTTTTGTCAAAACAATCGGCGACATTATGAAGAAAACGGACGACAGGTTGATCTTCGATTCAAAATTGGGATACAAAGCTACAGAAAGGTTGTACATGTCAGCAGCGTTAGGGGTGAAGACGCAATGGGCTAAAGGATACAAGTATACGGCAAAAGATACAACACTTGTTTCACAATTTGCCGCACCCATGAATACGATGCTGGCTTTAGGTATGGATTACAATCCGTGGCCTTGGCTTTCCGTTACGTTTGCACCGCTCACGGGAGGACTCGTAATAGTTTCCTTGCCTGAATTAAGAGAAAATTACGGGAACAAACCGGATGAAAAGATTCGTGTGGAATTTGGAGCTCAGTTGAGGACAAAATTTGACAAAGAGATTTTCAAGAACGTAAAAGTAGATACGGAACTCATTCTTTTCTCTGATTATTTGAACAAACCACAAAACATTCAAGTATATTGGGATTTGTCTATTTCTATGCAAATCAATAAATTTATGAACGCCAACATCAGGACAAACCTGATATACGATGACAACATAAAAATTGCAGACAAGTACGGAAACAAAGCCCCGCGTGTCCAATTTCGAGAAATATTGTCCATAGGTTTTTCCTATACGTTGTCTAATAAATAATTGGAATACATGCCGATTGAAAGAATATTTAGAAAATCGGCAGAAGTACTGCTGAACTATGAGGATAACGGTCTTCTGCTAGCCGTTAGCGGGGGGTCTGATTCTATGGTCATGCTCCATTTGTTTGCCAAATGGGTACAAACAGAGACAGGAAGGCAGATATGTCCTTTGTTGGTTGTGGCTCACATGAACTTTTCTTTACGGGGAGATGACAGCGAAGCAGATCAAGCGTTGGTGGAAGAGAAAGCAAAAGAGTATGGATTTCCTATACGAATAAAGAAGGTAGACGCAGCGGCTGTAGCCCGTAAGCGAGGTATTTCCATAGAAATGGCTGCCCGAGATCTTAGGTATGCGTGGTTTGAGGAGCTGTGCCAATCGGAAGGCTTGACGCATATAGTCGTAGCACACAATGCCAACGACAGGGCAGAAACGTTGCTGTTAAACATGATGCGAGGAACGGGGTTGAAAGGACTTTGCAGCATGAGAGCAAAAAGAGGGATGGTCATCCGCCCGTTGTTGGACATTCCTGCTGCCGCCATTCAGTCGTACGCGGAAGAAAACGGCATCGCCTACAGGATAGATGCTACCAATTTGGAAACAACGTTTGCAAGAAACAAAATCAGGCACCAGGTGATGCCGGTGTTGGAACAAATGGCTCCCGGAGTTGTTTTGCGTATGGGGAAAAATGCAGAACACTTGTTGCAGGCTTCTTTGGTATTGGATGATTTGACAGAGAAAAAACGACAGGAATGTGCTTGTGAAGACGGTTTCTCCATTCCCTGTCTGCTGCGGGACGGTCATACCCTTTTTTGGATACATGCCTTGCTGTCTCCTTATGGCTTCCACCCCAATCAAACAGTACAGATAGCGCAATCGTTGACCGGGCAGAGCGGGACAAAGTTTTTATCTCCCGGCTATGCGCTATGGATTGACAGAAATCGTATAGTCATACGAGATCTGGCTGTTTCTGAATTGAAGAAGCAGATAGAGTATGAACAAATAGAACGAAGGGCTGATTTTTCTATCCCCACGGACGAAAAAACAGTAGCTTTGGATGCAGACAAACTGGAATATCCGTTGACAGTACGTTCTCCTCGCCCGGGAGACAGATTTATGCCTTTGGGCATGAAAGGGTATAAGAAAATCAGTGATTTTCTTATCGATGAAAAAATACCGCTTTACGACAAAGAGAACGTACAATTGCTTTGTTCGGGCAACGACATTGCTTGGGTGGTAGGCTTGCGTATTGACGAACGTTTTAAGGTAACGCAGCACACTACCACAATAATGCTTCTTCGTCAAAAGGAAGGCGAGCCCTCACACCCCGCTCTTTCAGAAGAGTAGTAACCCACGATGGCACTCCCGTGTATTCCCCCTTAACTCCAATCCATTGTGAGAGGGTCATGGGTTTGGGGTAGGAAACCAATCTATATTGTGTGATGCCGGCTATAGATGCGGCCCGGTCAATGGCTTGAGTAAGGCCTCCAATATGATCTGCCAAGCCGTTTTCCACGGCCTGGGACCCCAACCAAATACGTCCGTGAGCCAACGCTTCCACTTCAGACAGATTCAAATTTCTGTTTCTGGATACTGTTTCAATAAATTGTTGATATGTATGATTTACAGATTCTTGGATTATGTCTAAGGCTGCAGGGCTTTTTTTGTGATAAAAAGATTGAAAACTACCGTACGGATGCGTTTGTATGGTTTGAGGATGAATGTTCAGCAGGCGATTCATGGCATCTTCCACGTTAAAATACAAGCTGTACACCCCAATAGACCCCGTCATGGTAAAGGGTTCCGTAAAGATTTCAGTGGCTCCGGAGCTTATCCAATACCCACCGGAAGCTGCCACATCTCCCATAGAAACAATAACGGGTTTGACTTTTTTAGTCAATTCTATTTCTCGAGCCAGTATATCCGATGCCATGGGGTCGCCTCCGGGACTTTCTATTCTTACAACTACGGCTTTCACCGTACTGTCGCGACGGTAACGACCCAGTTGCTCTGCAAAAGGCTCTGAAGAAACTACTGCCTTGTTGTCACCCGGCATGATTTCCCCTTTTAAGTATATAGTGGCAATTTTTTCTTTTACGAATTTTTTCTTGGTCTTGTTATAATTTACATAACGTATGTATTTCTTTAAGGGGACAAAAGGTATTCTGTGTTCCGGAATGCCTTCATAGACATTTGATAGATAAGACATCATTTCATCTCTATGCCAGATCTCATCTGCCAATCCTGAACTGTTTGCCTGCGGTGCAGAAAAGAGGAAAGAGTTGTTGCACAAGCCGTTGATTGTTCCTTGTTCCAAATGGCGCATGGCTTCCATGCCTTTTTCCCAATGGTTCCAAGCTCCATCCATATAAGAAGAAAGTTGTTTTTCATCTTCTTTGCTCATGTATGCTTGCGTATACATTTCTCCTCCTGTTTTGTAATTGCCGTGCCGTACCCATTGCACGTTTATACCAAAACGGTCAAAAAAGTCTTTATAATAATTCAATGTCAAACTGAATCCTTGCAACATAATATTTCCGGAAGGGTGTATGGCAATTTTATCTGCAGCCGTAGCCAGGTAGTAAGCTTGTTGTGAATACACTCCCGCATAACTGATTACGGGTTTGCCGCTTTGGCGGAAATACAACAAAGCATTTCTGATTTCTTCTATATGTGACATTTGGGCATTCAGCGCTTGTGGGTCCATGTAAATCAAGCGCACGGAAGGGTCGTGAGCAGCTTCTCTGATGGCTTGTGCCATGCCAAAGAAACTTGTACCTCCTTGGACTATTCCCAATTCTTTAGGTAAAAAAGCAAGGACAGGGAGGTCGGAATCTTGTGTGGATATACCTTCTTCAAACGATACGTATAAGATAGATTTATCCGGAATGGAAGCAACAGAAGCATCTGACCCTATGCGGATTAAATTGGAAACAGCTCCCAGTATCAGAAAAAAGCCGAGGATGCCTGTTAGTATTGTACCTAACAAAACAGCGGCTAGGATTTTGAGAAATTCTTTCATAATGGCATTGTTCTTGTGATTTACAAAAATAACTATATTTGCAGACAAGAATGAGAAAAACCCTACGTATTCTATCCGGTTTTTTGGTTACGGCTGTGTTTCTTACAGCCGCCATGGGGTTTTCTGTGCATTATTGTGCACATGAAAAAACACCTCACGTGCTGCTGCTTTATGGCGGAGGTGATTGCGGACATATCCATGATCACACGTACGACCAAGAGAACCACGATGACCATGACAAAGATTGTTGCAATACGCAAGTTTTCTCTATCCACGATCTGTCTTTAAAAGGCAGCGAATCGCATACGCCCAAGTTGGTTAAGACCATTACACCGCCTGATTTGTTTCAGGCTGTTATGGCTAAAGTATCCGAACCAACACCAGGCTCTTTGTTCTTAGAAAAGATGTTCCGAACGGGACACCGGATACCTTCGTCTTATGTAGATAATGATTTTGCTCCTTTGCGTTTATGAATGATTGTTTTCCCCCTTTGTAAAACAATAAATTCATTCATTACAACACGCAAAGTTTTATGAAAAAGACAATCTTTTATTTTTTAATCTTTTTTCCTCTTTTTTCTTATGCACAACAATTTACCGGAAAGGTATTTATAGCCGGTGATAGAGGCCGTTTGGAACCGGCTGCGGCTGCAGCTGTGTTTTGGGCGCCTGAAACGCCGGGTGGCACTGTCAAGGAAGTCGTTTATACAGATGAAAACGGAGGCTTTCGGATTGCTGCCGGCAAATCACATTTGCTGGTGGCTGCATATATGGGCTTTGCCCCGGACACGATACACGTACATGAACCTTCCCATAATATAGAATTTATCTTACACGAAGATGCAGGTGCTTTGGAAACGGTACATATCTTGGGACGTCAGAAAGGCAACTTGATTTCCAAGTTTACACCTATAAAAACAGAAGTGATTACGGCGGCCGGCCTTTGCAAAATGGCTTGTTGCAATTTGGCAGAGAGTTTTGAAAACTCGGCCAGTGTAACAGTGGGATATGCAGATGCCGTAACAGGAGCACGTCAAATACGTTTGTTGGGATTGAGCGGCAATTATACGCAAATGTTAGAAGAAAACAGACCGGCCATGCGCGGTGTACAAGTACCTTTTGGCTTTTCATTCGTTCCCGGACAATGGTTGGAAAGCATCCAAATTGCCAAAGGAACAGGTTCTGTAGTAAACGGGTACGAGGCGGTTACCGGCCAAATCAATATGGAATACCGCAAACCCACTGCTCAGTTGCCGTTTTATCTAAACTTGTTTTTGAACGACGCGTTACGTACAGAGGCCAACATCGCCTCGGCTCTGCAACTGAACGACCACTGGAGTACGATTACTTTGGCACACGTGTCGGCAGACTTGTTGCCGCACGATGGCAACAACGATGGGTTTTTAGACGAACCGCTGACCAATCGTTATCAGCTGGCCAACAGGTGGTTGTATGAACACCAATCAGGTGCTCAAGTACGTTTTGGTTTCAGAGGATTGTATGAAGACCGCAAAGGAGGTCAAACGAACGCCGTTTGGGTGATGCCGGGACAGGCTCCGGAACAGACACGTTGGGGATCTCGTATTCTCAACAAAGGTCTGAATGCTTATTTGAAAATAGGCATTCCACTCGTAGCGCACGATCACGATCACGACCACGACCACGATCACGACCACGACCACGATGGCGACGACCATGATGACGACGATCACGACGATCACGGCGATCACGACCACGACGACAACCACGTGGATCCGAATATTGCAATAGTGCTGGACTACAACTTGCACGAACAAAACACGTATTTTGGATTGAAAGAATTCAATGCTTTTCAGCAAGAATTTTTTGCAAACGCCATGTTTTTGTCCAGCATAGGAAAATACCATAAAATTTCTTTGGGTCTGTCAGCTCACTTGGAACACTTGGATCAGACGTTATGGGACAGATGGGCCGGCGGCGGAGAAGAATTCTATGACCTGGGACGTAAAGAACATGCATTTGGAGGCTTTGGAGAATATACGTTGCAGGTAGATGACAAATTGGTTTTCATAGCCGGAGCAAGGGCAGATTACAATACGGTTTTTGGATGGCTCTTTACGCCGGGTGCCAACGTACGTTACAATTTTACGGAAGAAATGGTGTTGCGGGCTTCGGCAGGCCGTGGTTTCCGTTCCCCATATGTAATTACAGACAACATAGGTTCGCTTTCTACGGGAAGGCGGCTTCTGTTTGAAGGTACGCCGCAAATGGAAGAAGCTTGGACATACGGCGTCAACTTGACGTTTGATTTGCCGTTTGGTTACGAAGAACCCTCTACTTTTAGCGTAGAATACTTCCGAACGGATTTTAAGAATCAAATGATTGCAGACCAAGAGTTTATGTTTAATGCGCCGGTGCCTGCCGTGTTGTTTTACAATTTGGAGGGCCGCTCCTATACCAATACGTACCAAGCAGATTTTACTGCAGATTTGTTCCGTGGATTTACGTTGCTGGCTACTTTCCGTTACAACCAATCAAAAGTAGACTTGAAAGGACAAGGATTGGTGGACAGACCGTTGACAAGCAAATACAAAGGGGTGTTGAATTTGCAGTATACCACACCTTCTGAAAATTGGGTATTTGATGTTACGGGACAATTGAACGGGCCGGCTAGAATTCCTTCTTTTGCGGCAACGGAAGAAGACGCCTATTCACCGGTGTTCCCTATGTTCTTTGCACAAGTCACCAGAAAAATAAACAAATGGGAAATCTACGTAGGAGGTGAAAATTTGTTGAATTACAAACAGCCCAATCCCATCATTTCTGCCGACGATCCTTTTTCTCCCCATTTCAATGCCAGTGTCATTTGGGGACCGTTGATGGGCATCAGAGTGTACGGCGGATTACGATTTACACTCTAAGGTGTGATAGAAACGGCTATATTTGTAAAGAAGTAAAATCTAGTATTATGAGACACTTTTTTGCAAGTATAGCTTGTTTTCTTATTTCTTTGACGGCTCTTCATGCTGCGGACACAACTGCTTGGATACGCATCAATCAAGCGGGGTACCTGCCTGAAGACATAAAAACAGCCGTTCTTATTTCTCAAAAAGAGGTAGCTGTAGATGGTTTCTCCATTGTAGATGTTCGAACGGGAGAAGCTGTGTACAAGGGGACTGTTCCCGGCCAACAGGTACAAGAGGCACGTGCGGAGCATTGGGGCATGGCCAAAGCGTACAGACTGACATTTACCAATCTGAAAGAACCCGGCGGATACAAAGTGGTGGCTCGGTTGTCTGACGGCGGTACCATTGAATCTCCGGCTTTTGGTATCAATACGAAAGTCTACGAGGGTACGACAGATTTTCTACTCCGCTATATGCGCCAACAACGGTGCGGCTACAATCCTTTCCTGGATACCTTATGCCACCAGAACGACGCATATATTGTGTTGCACCCGGAACGTTCCGGTGAGAAAATAGATGTACGCGGAGGCTGGCACGATGCCGCTGATTATTTGCAATACCTGCCTACGAGTGCAAACGCTACGTTTCAGATGATGTTTGCCTACACGCAAACAGCGGACAAAAGCATTTTTGCAGACCAACACGATGCTTTGGGACGCCCCGGGGCCAACGGCATTCCCGATATTTTGGACGAGGTGCGTTGGGGCTTGGAGTGGATGTTGAAAATGAACCCGGAAGAGCGGGTGATGTTCAATCAGATTGCAGACGACAGGGACCACATAGGGCACCGGTTGCCCGTAGGCGACAGGGCCGATTACGGTTGGGGACCTGACGGAGGAAGACCGGTTTATTACATTTCCGGGAGGCCGCAAGGCTTGGGACCGTATATAAACAGATCTACGGGGGTGGCTTCCTCTGCCGGAAAGTTTGCCTCGGCTTTTAAAATGGGTGCAGCTCTTTTCAAAGACATAGACCGCGATTTTGCCGAGGAACTGGGTGCCAAAGCGCTTCCGGCTTACGCCTTTGCAGAAGAAATGCCGGGGAATACGCAAACGTGTTGTGTGCGATCGCCGTATTTTTATGAAGAAGACAATTACGTGGACGATGTGGAATTGGCGGCCGCTGTGTTTTACCACCTGGGAGAAGGAGAAGAATGGCTGGAAAAGGCCGATTATTGGGGCCGCCTGGAAGAAGTGACGCCATGGATGGAATTGGGACGAGCGCGTCATTATCAATTTTATCCGTTCATCAATTTGGGCCATTATTATTTGGCGCAATCGGGGACGCATGTGTCGGAAAAGTATATGGATTTCATGCGCCAAGGATTGGAACACATACGGCTAAGAGGAGAAGAATGTGCGTTTTACAACGGCGTTCCTTTGATTTGGTGTTCGAACAATTTGTTGACGGCCGCCATCACGCAAGCCCATTTGTACCACAAATTGACCGGTGACGAAACATACAGAGAAATGGAAGCCTCTTTGAGGGATTGGTTGTTCGGTTGCAATCCGTGGGGAATTTCCATGGTTATTGACTTTCCGCAAGGAGGCAATTACCCTTTGGACCACCATTCATCGTACCTGAAAGTGTTGGGTGAAAGTTCACCGGGCGGTTTGATAGACGGCCCGCAATGGAGGAAAAATATGGAACAGCACAGCCAGTACATTTCTTGGGCAGATGCAGCCGTTTCTTATGCAGAATTTAACAAGGGCGATGCTTTTTATCACGACCACGATTGGGATTATGCAACGAACGAACCTACTATGGACGGAACGGCCGCATTGACGTATTATATGGCCGCCAAAGAATGGGAAGGAAAAGAACAGGAGTTAAGATGGCAAGCCGAGGGAAAACAAGTGCGTGCGGTGCGTGACGCAATGGGAGCCGTCGTCAAGATGGATCCTCATGCAAAGAGCTTGTATCTGGTGTTTACGGCCGATGAACTTTTTGAAGGAGGACGCACTGTCTTGAAAACATTGAAAAAACAGCAGGTAAAGGCGTCTTTTTTCTTAACGGGGAATTGTTTGGAAAACAGGAAATGGAGGCGTCTGGTTCAAGATATTGTAA
This sequence comes from Bacteroidales bacterium, assembly GCA_012839605.1. Classification (GTDB taxonomy): domain Bacteria; phylum Bacteroidota; class Bacteroidia; order Bacteroidales; family UBA932; genus DMER64. The sequence continues at coordinate 38,851 of DUNA01000006.1, read as the reverse complement.
AGGACGGTCATTTTGTAGGACCGCACGGACACAGGCATTTGCTGTATGCACCATGGCATGGAGACAGAGAAAAATCATTGGTGACTCCGGACAGTTTGCGTCGCGATATAGCGGACAATATGAAAGCGCTGGAAAAAGCGGGAGTACATCCGGCCGGTGTCCGGTGGTTTATGCCTTCTTACGAACATTACAACACAGAGACGGTGCGCGTAGGGGCAACTATGGGGTTGGAAGTGGTGGCACCTACGTCCGGTATTCTTACAAGAGCAGATTATACCACACCCGATATGCCGTCTTATAGAAGCACAGAGGAATTGGTCCGGCAGCTGATGCATGTGGAATCAAAGGAAGGACTCAACGGTGCATTGGTACTCATCCATCCGGGAACGGAAGACAGCCGTACAGACAAGTTGTATAACCGTTTGGAAGAAATCATAGACACCTTAAAGCAAAAAGGCTATACGTTTGAACGCTTGCCGTAACCTTTAGTACAGGGCTTTTTTATATCTTTGCCCATCTTTTAAGCCTTAGGTTATGTATGACATTTTGAAAAAACGTTTTTTGGCACCCGATATTTGTTTGATGGAGGTGCTGGCCCCGCGTATTGCCTCTTCTGCCAAACCGGGACAATTTTTAATTGTACGAGTAAGTGAAGTGGGAGAAAGAATTCCATTGACTATATGTGATTACAATCCCCTGGCAGGTTCGGTGACTATAGTAACTCAGCAGGTAGGTGCTTCTTCCCGCAGAATTTGTGCCTTGGAAGAAGGCGATGCATTTGTTGATTTTGCCGGCCCGCTGGGAGTGCCTTCGGCATTTATTCACGAAGAAGATGAGGCATTGAAACAAAAGAAGTATTTATTTATAGCCGGAGGGTTGGGAACGGCACCTGTCTATCCGCAGGTGAAATATTTGCATGAAAAAGGAGCACACGTAGAGGTCATTATAGGAGCCAAAACGAAGGATTTGGTCATTATGGAGGAAGAGATGCGCCAAGTAGCCAAAGAAGTGTATGTGTGTACAGACGACGGTTCGTATGGTTTTAAGGGTTTGGTTACAGAGAAAATGAAAGAATTGCTGGATGCCGGGCACACGTACGATCAAGCCGTTGCCATAGGGCCTATGATTATGATGAAGTTTGTTACGTTGTCAGCCAAAGAGTACGACTTGCCGTTGACTGTGAGTTTGAACACATTGATGGTAGACGGTACGGGCATGTGCGGAGCATGTCGTGTTACGGTAGGAGGTCAAACGAAATTTGCCTGTGTGGACGGTCCGGAATTTGACGCGTATCAAGTAAACTTTGACGAAGCCATGCGGCGTCAAGGCATGTACAAAACACAAGAGGCAGATGCAGATCATAAATGTAGAATTGGATTGAAAAATGGCTAAAATACAAGCAAACAGAATTCCTGTAAGAAGTCAGGATCCGGCAGAACGGGTGAAAAATTTTGAAGAAGTAAGTTACGGATACAATACAGAAGAAGCCGTTCTAGAGGCAGCCCGTTGTATTCAATGCAAGAATCCGCGTTGTGTGGCCGGTTGTCCCGTAAGTATTCAAATTCCGCAGTTTATCAAAGCCATTGTGGAAGGAAATATGGAATCTGCCGCTACCATCATTGCCGCCGATTCCTCCTTACCGGCTGTATGCGGACGGGTATGTCCGCAAGAAGTACAGTGTGAGGGAGCTTGTATCATGGGCATCAAACACGAGCCTATTTCTATTGGGAAATTGGAGCGTTATGTGGCTGACTGGGCTAAAGAAAACCAATTTTCCACATCAGAAAAGGTACCGTCCAATGGGAAAAAGGTAGCCGTCGTCGGATCGGGACCGGCCGGATTGGCTTGTGCTACAGACTTGGCCAGGGCCGGTTGCGACGTAACTGTTTTTGAAGCGTTACATAAACCCGGCGGAGTGTTGGTGTATGGAATTCCTGAATTCCGTTTGCCTAAGGAAGATGTCGTTGAGTATGAAATAGGCCAGTTGCAGAAGATGGGAGTCACTATAGAAACCAACGTGGTGGTGGGCCGCACCGTTACAGTTGACCAATTGTTTGAAGAAGGTTTTCATGCTGTATTTATTGGATCGGGAGCGGGATTGCCCAAATTTTTGAACATCCCCGGAGAAAACTTGAACGGAGTTGTATCGGCCAATGAATTTTTGACGCGCAGCAATTTGATGGCAGCGTATGATCCGGAATCGGAAACGCCCATATACGTGGGTAGGAAAGTGGTAGTAGTGGGCGGAGGCAATGTGGCCATGGACGCGGCACGTACTGCGTTGCGTTTGGGGGCAGAAGTAGTGGTAGCCTACAGGAGAACAGAAAAAGAAATGCCGGCCCGAATTGAAGAGGTACACCATGCCAAAGAAGAAGGAGTGGTATTTCAATTGCTTACAAACCCGACGGCTGTGTTAGGAAATGAGAGAGGTTGGGTTACCGGTTTGCAATGTGTTCAAATGGAATTGGGAGAACCGGATGAAAGCGGCAGACGCAGGCCGGTGGAAATCCCCGATTCCACGTTTGACATTTCATGTGACGTGGTGATCATAGCTCTTGGTACCGATTCCAACCCACTTATTGGAAGAACTACTCCCGGTTTGGAGATGAACAGATACAACGGAATAGTAGCCGATGAAAACGGCGTGACTTCGCGTGAAGGTGTCTTTGCAGGTGGAGATGTGGTGACAGGAGCCGCAACGGTAATTTTGGCCATGGGGGCCGGTAGAAAGGCGGCGAAGTCTATTTTGGAATTTCTGAAAATCGGGATTTTATAGTAAATTTGTAAGAATAAATCCTAAGACCATGGCACAAAAACCTTCTATTCCTAAAGGAACGCGGGATTTCACACCCATAGAAGCTTCCCGTAGGAATTACATATTTGATACCATCCGGAACGTTTTCAAAATATTCGGGTACGCTCCCATTGAAACGCCGGCAATGGAAAACTTATCCACTTTGTTGGGAAAATACGGTGAGGAAGGAGACCGTTTGCTGTTTAAGATTTTGAACTCCGGAGAAAGCTTGGCTCCTTTGGCAGGGAAAATTCCTGACAATCCGGCTTTGATAGATTCGAATGCGCTTTCTTTACAAGTATGTGAAAAAGGCTTACGTTACGACCTTACCGTTCCTTTTGCCCGTTTTGTTGTACAGCACCAAAACGAATTGATCTTCCCTTTTAAACGGTACCAGATTCAGCCTGTTTGGCGGGCAGACAGACCGCAAAGAGGACGTTACCGGGAGTTTTACCAATGCGATGCAGACGTTATCGGGTCTGACTCTTTGTTCAATGAGCTGGAAATGGTTCAGTTGATGGATGCCGTTTTCAACAAATTGGATTTGAGGGTGCTCATACGTATTAACAACAGAAAGGTGTTGGCCGGAATAGCACAAGTTATGGGATATCCGGAAAGACTGGTGGACATAACGGTTGCCATGGATAAATTTGATAAAACAGGGTTGGAAGGTGTCCGTAAGGAATTGCTGGAAAAAGGCATTACATCGGAAGGATTGTCCAAGTTGGAACCGTTGTTGCTCTTCAAGGGAATAAACACATCAAAAATAGCCTTCTTGAGGAAGCTTTTTGAAGATGCAAAATCTGATATTGGCTTAAAAGGAACGGAAGAACTTACGTGGCTGTTCAACAAAATTGAAAAAACGGGTACAGAGCAGGAAGTAGAATTGGATTTGAGATTGGCTCGTGGATTGGATTATTATACAGGAGCCATTTTTGAGGTGAAAGCATTGGACTACACCATAGGCAGTATATGTGGCGGAGGCAGGTACGACGATTTGACAGGCGTGTTTGGATTGAAAAACATGTCGGGAGTGGGTATTTCGTTTGGAGCAGAAAGAATTTACGACGTGTTGCTCTGTTTGGACAAATTTCCTGAAAACATTTTGGATGCTCCAAAAATGATTTTTTTCAATATGGGAGACAAAGAAGCTGCAGCTGCGCTTGATTATATAAAACGTTTAAGAAAAGTAGGCATTTCTTGTGAATTGTATCCGCAAGCGGCCAAGTTGAAAAAACAGTTTGATTATGCATCCAGAAGGGGAACGAATCATGTGGTCATCATAGGAGCAAAAGAAATGGAAGAGGGGCAGGTTACCACTAAAAATTTGATGAACGGAGAGCAAAAAACGATGGATGGAAAAAGATTTATCAGGATGCATGGTGGAGTTGTATAAAAATTTTGTATATTTGTAATTCTTGATCGCGGAGTGGAGCAGTTGGTAGCTCGTTGGGCTCATAACCCAAAGGTCGGAGGTTCGAGTCCTCCCTCCGCTACAACAAAAAAGAGGACGATATGGTGTCGTCCTCTTTTTTTTAGTCGTCTTCTTTTTAAAGATATTCGTACAACTCTTTAATGATTTTTGATACAGAAGATTCCGGAGCCCACTCTGTGATGCTTTTGCATTGTACCATGGCATGGACTATTTCCGGATCAAAAGGTATGAGAGCCGGAATGGGGATGTTTTCCTGTTTGCACCATTCTTTAATGGCTTCTGTCATCTTCTGATTCAAATCGTATTTGTTGATGACTACATACCGCTCTACTTTAAACTTTCCGGCCAATTCAGCAATGCGCTTTAAATCATGCAGGCCGCTCTCTGTAGGTTCGGTTACTATCAATACTTTATCTGTACCTGTAAGAGATGCTATGGCTGAACACCCCGTTCCCGGTGGTCCGTCAATGATGATCAAATCCGTACCGGCTTCTTCTGCTGTTTCTTTGGCCAACTCTCTGACTTTGCTTACCAACTTCCCTGAATTTTCTTCCCCCGGAGCCAGACGGGCATGGACCATGTTGCCGTTTCTGTAATTCCCAATAAACCAACGGCTCCTGTCTTCCGGAACCATGATAATGGCTTCTTCCGGGCATATACGCGAGCACAATCGGCACCCGTCGCAATTGATTTCATCAATGGTGATTTTTCCTTTTGGAAAACCTTCTTCCTGTTTCCTGTCTATAGCATCGAACCTGCAGTATGTCATACAAAGGCCGCAATGCGTACACAAATCGTAGTCTATAACGGCAGAATGTCCGGACACAAATGCATCTTCTTTGTAATTCTCCGGATGGAGTACCAAATACAAATTGGCTGCATCTACATCGCAGTCGGCTATTACAGGATCTTGGGCTAAGGTGGCAAACGCAGCTACCAATGAAGTTTTTCCGGTACCGCCTTTACCACTCAATACAGATATTTGTTTTATTTTTCGCATAGCTCTTCTACTTTTTGGAGGATTTCTACAAAGTGTTTTTTGTATGTTTCATCTTCTGCAGCCGGCAAATGGCCTCTGGCGTATATTTCTGCAATTTTCTTATCAAAAGGAATCTTCATAAGTAACGGTATGCCTTTTTCTTCCAACCAATGGTATACCTTTTCATCTCCCAGTCCGTCGCGATTTACTACAACACCAAAAGGTTTGTTCAATTGCTCCAATGTCTGGACAGAAAGAGACAAATCATTCAATCCAAAAGGAGTGGGTTCTGTTACCAGGATAACGAAATCTGCCGGAGCCACTGTGGCTATAAACGGACAAGATATACCCGGTGGTGCATCTAATAAAAGCAAGGGTGGATGACCGGATTTGGCCAAAGCTGCTTTGATGACGGGAACAGAGGAGTATACGCCTACATCTGCTCGGGCTTCTATAAGTACATTGTTTTTCTTAGTTATGGCTGTGGTAATGACACCCAAACGACGTTCTTTTTCTGTGATGGCTCCTACAGGACAGGCTACCAGACAAGCTCCGCAATCGTGACACAGGTCGTCCAATAAATAGATCTTGCGTTGTTCTTCCAAACAAACAATGGCATTGTATTCACACCAGTCCCTACATTTTCCGCAGTAAATACACAGCTGCGGATCAATGACGGCCAAGTTTTGCGACACCAATTTCTCTTCGATTGTTTTTCCTTGAATAAAAACCGATACGTTAGGTTCTTCTGCGTCGCAATCTGTAAGAGTAACTTGTCTTCCTTCTTTTGCGGCCACGTAAAACAAGTTGGTGGCTACAAATGTTTTTCCTGTACCGCCTTTGCCACTGGCAATTGCAATTTTCATAGTCGTCAAATATTAGTGGTCACAAAGATTGTCGTTCGTTTCCAGTGTCTTGTCCAAGTAATTGCGAACGATATTTTCCGGCAGATCGCTTTCAGCACCCACACATACTTCAATGTTATGTTGGGTAAATAAATTGATGGCTCTTTGTCCAATTCCTGCCGCAATAATGTGTGTTACTCCTTTTTCTGCCAGCCAAGCGGGCAGCAGACCCGGTTCATGCGGAGGAGGGGTGAGGAATTCTTGTGACGTGATGGTGTTTTCTTTTACATCAATGAGCGCGAATTGTTTGCAATGTCCAAAATGGGAGCACAAACGTCCGCTTTCCAGAGGAATGGCAAATTTTCTCATAACTGTACCTTATTTTTGTTGTTTAACAAACTTGTCCACAATTTGATTGATGGTCAAACTGGGATTTTCCGGAATAATCAACTGTACCTTCAGGCTGTCAAAAAGAGCCTTCACTTTGTTTCCAAATTCTCCGGAAATTACTTTGTCCACTCCTTTAGAGGCGACAAGCTGTACAGAAGCGGGGCCCGCACCCTCAATGGCGTCTTTATTGGGGTTGGGAACAAATTCCATAGCACCCGTTTTTGTGTCGTAAAAAACAAAATACATACAACGCCCAAAACGACTGTCCATAACAGAGTCGGGGCTGTTTCCTGAAGAAGTAATAGCAATTTTCATAATATTGTTTTTAAAAAATTTTTTCTTTACAAGATGTGATATCGGTAGAAAGGCAAAGCGGACAAGCGATTGTTTTTTCGTCTTTCTCAAGATGATTAAAATAACAGGGGCATTGCCTGCAATAGTGCCATTGGCTGTCAAAGTACACGGGACCTCCTTGAAAGAGAATCGGTCTTCCTTCTACAAGAGCTGTAGCTAATTTGCGTCTGGCATGGGCATAAATACGAGTAAAGGTGGCTCGCGAGATTTGCATTTTCACAGATGCTTGTAAATGGTTGCTCATGTTGTAGTCGGCAAGACGCAAGGCTTCGTATTCGTCGTAGTTGATCAAAATAGGTTCTTGTCCTTTTCCGGTTGCCTTACCAATGGGGCTGAAGCCCTTTACAATGGGTGGGTTTTTCAGTTTTCTTAATTTCTTTGGACGTGCCATATTATGAGTATATGTTTAAAACAAATATAATGAACTTTTGTTTAATAACAAAAATTCATGTATCTTTGTGTACACAAATATTTTATATATCGTATAAATTTATTGTCATGGAAATGAAAGAAATGGAAAAAAATGTATCTATGCCGCGTATTGGAGATCCGGCACCGGAATTTAAAGCTGTGACCACACAAGGTCCTATGAACTTTCCCCAAGATTACGAGGGGAACTGGGTAATTTTGTTTAGCCATCCGGCAGACTTTACACCCGTTTGTACTTCGGAATTTATGACTTTTGCCGTAATGGAAGAAAAGTTTGCTGAAGTCAATTGCAAATTGGTGGGCTTGTCTATTGACGGATTGTTCAGTCACATTGCTTGGTTGAGGTCTATTAAAGAGAAGATAGAATTCAAGGGAATGAAAAACGTAGAAGTAAAATTCCCTTTGATTGAGGACATCTCTATGAATGTAGCCAACAAATACGGAATGGTACAACCGGGAGAAAGTGAAACACAGGCTGTAAGGGCTGTTTTCTTTATTGATCCCAAAGGAATTATCAGAACCATCATTTATTATCCGCTCAGCTTGGGTCGTAACTTTAACGAACTGTATCGTGTAGTTGTTGCTTTGCAAGCAGCCGATGCTTATGGTGCAGCTATGCCCGCAGACTGGCATCCCGGTGATGACGTAATCGTTCCTCCGGCCGGTTCCTGTGGTCTTGCCGAGGAAAGAATGACAGGCGGAGAAGATATGACGTGCCACGATTGGTACTTCTGTACCAGACCGCTGCCGGAAGAAGAGGTATGGAAAAAAATCAAAAAATAACCTTTTGACAGGTTGTTAAACAAAGAAGGCTCCCGAACAGGAGCCTTCTTTATTTTTGCAGGTATGCGTTATTCTGCAAAACGCTCTTCTACAACAGCCCAATCTACAATGTCCCAGAAGGCTTTTATGTAGTCGGGACGCCTGTTTTGGTAGTCAAGATAGTAAGCATGTTCCCATACGTCACACGTGAGCAAAGGCTTTTGGTCTTGTGTTAGGGGACAGCCTGCATTGGATTCTTTTGTTATGGCTAAAGAACCATCTTTTTCCACAACCAGCCAAGCCCATCCGGAACCGAAAACAGTGGCGGCTGCCGATGAAAATTCTTCCACGAATTTTTCAAAACTTTCAAACTGTTTTTCTATGGCTTGCAACAACGCTCCTTCGGGACGCTTTTTTGCTTGTCCGGAAGGTTTGAATTGGTAAAAATAGAAGGTGTGGTTAAACACTTGAGCGGCGTTGTTAAAAATGGGACCGGCAGGTGCTTTTTTCACAATGTCTGTTAAAGACATATTTTCAAACTCAGTACCCGGTATCAAGTTGTTCAAATTGTTAACGTAAGCCTGGTGGTGTTTGCCGTGGTGAAAACCTAAGGAGGATTCACTTAAGACGGGTGCCAGGTCTGTTGCCATAAAAGGCAATGAAGGTAATTGATGTGTCATAATAGATTGTTTTTTATTTGTAGGCAAATATACTTTAAAATGATTACATTTGTTATATGGATTACAATCGCTTGGTACAAGAAGAGCGTGATGTTTTTCTGAAAAACGCAGAAGAGAACAGGCTCCCTCAGGATTTGGAAAGGATAAAACGGGCCTACGAATATGCATATAAAGCCCATGAAAATCAAAAAAGAAAGAATGGAGAACCGTATATTCTGCATCCCATAGCCGTTGCCCGTATTGTAAATGAGGAAATTGGGCTGGGGACCAATTCAATCATCGCTTCGCTTCTGCACGACGTTGTAGAAGACACTTCACACACGTTGGATGAAATAAAAGAACTGTTTGGGGATGATATCGCTTTTCTTGTAGGAGGTCTTACGAAAGAGAAAAAAGAAGAGTATGAGTTATCCATGCAAGTGGATAATATTCGTAAGATGTTGATGACCATACAGTATGACATCAGAGCGTTGCTCATCAAACTGGCTGACAGGCTGCACAATATGCGTACCCTTGCCAGCATGCCTTTGAGGAAACAAATGAAAATTACGGGAGAAACAGATTTTTTCTTTGCTCCTTTGGCCAACCGTCTGGGACTGTATAGAGTAAAGACGGAATTGGAAAATCTGAGTTTCCGTTTTCGATCGCCGGAAGAATACAACAAAATCAGGAACATTCTGGAAGGCTATGCGCAAGATACAGAGCTCATCAGAAGCCGCTTTGTGGCGCCTATAGAGAAACTCTTGAAAGAACAAGGAATTGATGCCCAAGTGACACAAGACATCCGCAGCGTCTATTCCATTTGGAAACATATGAACCAGAAACAAGTTCCTTTTAGACGCCTGGAAAGCATCTATGTGTTCAATATTGTATTTGAACCCAATATGGGAAATTCTTGTGCTGTTTCTGAAAAAAACCAATGTTTACAGATTTACTCCTTGCTTACAGATTTGTATTTGGAAAAAGTAGGCAGTTTTCACAATTACATAGACAATCCAAAGGCCAACGGATACGAAGCGCTGCATTGTATGTTCATGACAGAACACGGAACGTGGGCAGAAGTGCATATACGTAGTACTCGTATGGAAACGGCCGCTGTAAGGGGATGTGTGGTAAAACGTGATAAAAACGTAGGCATTGGAGGTGTGGGAGCGTGGGTAGAAGAGTTTAGAGGAACACTGAAAGACATGGTGTACAGAGACAATTTTGGAAAAGACGGTTTTTTCTTGGAAGGCGTGAAAGCCAATCTGTATTCAGACGACATTCGTGTATTTACCCCAAAAGGCGAACAGATTTTACTCCCCAACAACGCATCGGCATTGGATTTTGCCTATGCAATCCATTCAGAAATTGGCAACCAAGCCTTATTTGCACGTGTAAACGGAATGCTCTGTTCTGTCAAAACCGTCCTCAAACGGGGCGATCGAGTTGAAATAGGAACGTCGGAAGATATTATGCCTCATAAAGATTGGTTGGATGCTGTTGTCACTTATAAGGCAAAGTCTTGTATTCGTAGCGCGTTGCGCAAACAAAACATTTCCATCATACCTTCCCGATACGTTTTTGCCAAATGTTGTTCTCCTCTTCCCGGAGACGAACTGTTAGGCTTTGAAGCACAAGACGGCAGCGACAAGGTGTATGTACACACACGCAATTGTGAACTAGCCATTCAGCTTTCAACGGAGTACGGAGAAACAATTGTGGATGTTGATATAGAAGCCGATGAAAGGACCTATTATCCGGCCATTATCCATACGTTTGGAGTAGATAGGAAGGGCATTACATTTGAAATATCTCAAGTCATATCGGAAGAATGGAAGATGAATATCAACAACATGACAGTTACTACAAAAGACGAACTGTTTACATGTGATATTTATCTGGAAGTACGATCTGCGCAAGAACTAAACCAAATGATTTCCAGGCTGGAATCTATTTTAGGCGTAGAAGACGTGAGAAGGGTCTTCATAAGCCCTACTGCATAGTGTTGTTTTGAAGAAGCCACCTACGAGCCATTTCCAGGTCTTCCGGAGTGTCAATTCCTTTTGGATAGCTGCATACTTCCACCATCTTGATGTGCATTCCGTGTTCTAGAAAGCGCAAATTTTCTAATTTTTCACTAACCTCCAAAGGACCGGGAGTCAGTTTTGCAAAAGAAAGCAAAGCTTCTTTGCGAAATGCATAAACACCAATATGTCTGAAAACTAATACGTTGCCGCTCACGCTGCCCCCTGCCGCTTTCTCTACTGCAGAGGCAGACCTTGTGAACAGGAGCGCATTGTGTTTCCTGTCTGTGACAACTTTTACCACGTTGGGATTGTGAAGTTCTTTTATAGAATGGATGGGGGTCATAAGCGAGGCGGCAGAAGGCCTCTCAGACGTAGGGTCTTCCATAGCGTGGAGCAGCGCTTGCAAAGGGGCTGCCTGTGTAAAAGGTTCGTCACCTTGTACATTTACTACGATGTCTGCCCATGGGTAATGCACCACGGCTTCTGCAATCCTGTCCGTACCGCAGATGTGGTCTTTTTGGCTCATGAGTGCTACTCCCTTATGAGCCGTTATTTCATTGTATATCAGAGGACTGTCTGTTATTACCGCTACTTCTTTGAACAGTTGCGTGTTCACGACAGACAAATACGTTTGGAGGATTACAGATTTGTCTCCCAGTTTTTCTAAAAGTTTCCCGGGAAATCTTTGGGCGTGGTACCTAGCCGGTATAAGGGCTATTTTGTTTGCTTTACATGTCATCAAAATAGCGTTTTATGGATTCACGCAAATTGATGCGTATGGTGTCAATCCTGAATGAGAAGGCGGGCAGTTTTTCATTTGTGAAAAGGGAACGCCCCGGGACGATCTTGTATTTTTCCGGAGTTCCTTGTACATCAATGCCTAAGCGGAAAGGCAGCGGAGATTTCAGCAGAGAAATATGGTAATGAAACGTTTTGTCTATATGGTGCGATCCGGCTATGGCTGCTCTGTATCTATCCATTTGCATAATAAAAGGGAAAACATCTACGCGGCTGTCGGATACTACGGCTTCTACTTGTATGCTGTCAATCAAATTGAGAGCTTTCTTTTTAAAGAACAATTTGGAGGAAATTTCTGAAAACGTTTCTCCATCCAGCAGTACAAGCCCGTGTCCTTTTATACGACAAGCCCCTTGCAGAGAAGGTAAGACCAGGTGCATGGTGGTGTCTAAGTTTGTAGTGGCAGCCAATTGCAAATCCACAAGTCCCCTGAAAGACTGCATCATGGGAAACAATGTGTCCATGGAGGGGAGAAGCTGTGTGACTTCTTCCAGCAATACGTCTTCCATTTCCAGGTCTATCCCCGCCATCAGGCTGTCTTTGGCCGGAGTGGCGTAGACAGCATCCAAACGAAAATTGCCGATATCCGATTGTCCCTGCAAGTCTCTGATATGCAGCCTTCTGTTTATTGCTAACAAAGATCCGCTCACGTCTTTCAGATGAAGATGGCGGTAGTAAGCATTAGAAACTTCCAATAGGACACGCAGAGATACATTCCCCGGTACAATCAGCAAAGGATCTTCCGTTGCCGCTTCTTCTTTTTCTGAACGTATTTCTGTGGAACGAAAAGCTTCAATCAGTTCGTTGCCTTCCAAAGTGTCTCCTTGAATATGTATATCAAGACCAAGTCTTGCTCTACCTACAAGGGCTCTGCGGATGCCATCCAATCTTCCTTTCAATGTCACATCAGATTGCCCTGCTTTTACAGCTGCGTGGTGGATGTTCAATGTGTTGTCATTCAGCTCTAAGTCAACGGAGTGCATCTGGGCAGACAAAGGAAAGCCGGGAGCATTCCATGACAAATCGTTTGTTTTAAGCCGTCCGTTTGCTTGCCACTGGCGCAGCAATTGACGAGTTTCTCTGTCAAAACCAAAATCCCATTGGAGGTCTGCATGTGAAAACTCATGCAATGTGCGGGCAAAAGCACGTCTTTCAGATGATGCTGAGGAACTGCGCCGTGTGGTCGTATCTCTACGGGTTCTTGTGCCGCTTCTGCGGGAGGGTGTTTGCCGGATGTTTGTACTCACGTTCAATGCTTGGGCAACTATTTGATGCATTCCTATAGTTCCCTTTGCAGAACCGGCATCTATGTGGGCGTATAATTCCGGTGTTTTCGTAAGGGAATCGGCAGATTCAAAAGTCAGTTGGGCGTGCGCATCTTCCATATCCAGCCGGATGGTGTCGCCGGCGGCTACATGTACTCTTTTTGCTGTCAGAGAACCGGCCAACGGATACCTTCCCGTAGTATCTGCAAGAAAGACATCGGGATGGATGTTCAGATGCAACGACGTGCTGTCAGACTCCCAAAACCACTGTTTATCTGGTATATGGATTTTAAGAGCCGGAGTTTCTATATGTGAGGATAAGAAGATGTTGTGTATTCCATCTACGTTAAAATGACGCCATTTGCCTTCTGTTTGGATGCTAAGAGAAACGGTTCCTTCTGCTTGGTGTTCCGGCATATCTTTAAAACATTCGGCCCATTCTTCTGCATGTACTTGTCCGGTGGCGGTCAGTTGCAAGAACGGATCGTCCGTATAAGAGGCCAAGGAACCTTGTGCTTGGACTTCAAGGGCTTGGTTCTTTACATGCAATTTGTGTAAAAGAACAGTCCCGTAGTCTTTGTTTGCAGGATTGTATGTAGCTGTAATAGCCGTTTGGAAAGAAGTGAATGCGATGTTTTCTTCCGGAAGCGCCAAAGGACCTTTTCCTGTGGAAACAGCAAGGCGGTAAGACGGCCATTTTCCGGTATCGTAATAGTAGGCTCCGTCAATGGCACATTGGACCGTGATGGGTATATGAGTTACTGGCACGTTTTCAATGGGCACCAGTGGGTCCGGGTACGCCCTCACAAAACCTGTAAAAGATACGGTGTCTATGTCAAGTGTTCCTCTGAGCTCCAAACTGTCTTGGTGCAGCCCCAGAAAGCCATTTAGCAAATAAGGAGCTTCCCCTATCAAACCTTGGCAATCGGAAAAATAAAAACGATCAAAAACGTTGTCTATGGCAATACGTCCACGTAAATGAAAAGGGATGTTGTTAAATAGGGTGTCTTTACCGGTAACCAAAGTGTTTGTAAAGGTACGTGCACCTGTATAAAAACCTGTATATAGTATTCCGCTGTCTCTGTGTCTTTGGGGTATGTCCGGTTGCCTTCTGAACAGACGGACGGAAAGATCTTCTATGCCTGTATGGTAATAGAGAGAGTTTTCTCTGTTATCATACGTAAAGAGCAAGGTGTCCCGGATGGTAAATCTGCCCAAGGAAAAACGGTATGGAAAGTCAAGCGTATCTTCGTCGGAGGAAAACAGATCCAAATTGCTGTTCCCTTGTGGGTCTGTATAGATATGTACTTTTGCGTTTTCTAAAAACAAACGAGGAATAGATATGTGACGTTTGAGCAAAGCAGCCGGTTGTATCAAGGCTCGTGCTTGGTAAAAAGACAGGATTGTATCAAGTCTTTCTTCTGATTTTTCTGCTACAAATCCGTTTTTTAAGACTACAGACACATTGGGAAAGTACCTGAGGGCTTTGATGTTTGCTTCTTCTACGTAGATTTGGACAGCCGGGAACTGATTGGCGTACTTATTCACAAGACGTGTCAGGCGTGGCGGAGCCAGCATGACTTGTACCGCAACAGATAGTACCAATAGGAATAAGGCAACAGATGCCAAAAGAATCAATACAAAACGCCACCGTTTCTTCATATCTGCTAAATTACAGTTTTTTCATATTACCACGCAACAATTAAAAGGTTTTACGCATCTTTGTATCATGAGACAATCTTGGTGCTCTTATATAGCCGTGCTGCTTTTTTCCTTGCTTCTGTCGGGATGTTTGAAACAAGAAAATGTGTTTTACATAAAGAGCAGTCCCAAGGAAATCTCCATTGGAAAGGACGGTGGCGTAGAAACGGTTCAGGTGGAAGGAAACACAGGCTGGAAAGTCATTATTCCGGAACCGTGGTGTGTTGCCAATCTTCATGAAAGCAACCTTTCCTTTAAGCCGGTATCCCTAGTTTTATCGGTTAAGAAGAATACAAAACAAAAAGAACGTCAGCAGAAAATCACTCTTCAATCCAAAGCCTTTCCTGCTGTTCACACGGTTATCACTGTTGTGCAAGAAGCCGGAGACGGTTCTGAAGATCCGGAAGAACCGGACCCAACAGGCGATTTGGTAGTTACCTTTCCAAGCTCCGATATTTGGTGTAAAGAAGGGACTTTTGATTTGTCTGTATGGTCTTTGACAAATTGGTCTTTTGTGGAATCGGACCAGACTTGGTGCAGACTTGTTACAGAGCAAAGAGAGGGTGGCCCGGGATCTTACGTGTTGTCTTTTTTTGCCGAGGCATCAAAACTTTCGCAACCCAGAACGGCTCTGCTCACCTTCAAAACGGCGGCAGATTCTATAGTTCAGGTACCGATTACTCAGCGAGCAGTGGGTTTGTCTATTCCGGAAGACTTGGTGGCCTTCCGTGACGATACCAATGCAGGATTGGACTTGTCGCCTTGGATGGATGTCGATAGCATAGTGCATCTAAGAGCAGATATAGATATGTCGGCTGTCGAAAACTGGATTCCTATTGGTGTGATGAACAAAGACAGTGTACATGGTATAAAAGGAGTTTTTGATGGGAACGGATACCGTATCAGCCACTTGACGATTACACACAGTGATTTGCCATCTGTCGGACTCTTTGGACACATTCAAGATGCAGAAGTACGCAATGTGGTTTTGGATGAAACGTGTTTGATTTCCGTTGCCGCAGACGGCAACCAAGACGTTTCAGTAGGTGGTATTTGCGGCACCTTAGAGGGAGGTGTCCTGTCCGGATGTTCTTTTGAAGGAACAGTCAAAGTCAACGGAACGGGAACAAAAACGTATGCCGGTGGAATAGCAGGTACTTTGTTGGTTTATGACTTTGTGGACGGAATCATTTTGAGGAGCATCTCTTCGTCTGTGAAGCATTGTTCTAACGCAGGCCGGGTAATCGGCATGCAAGTGGCCGGAGGTATTGTGGGAAGACTTTATGGTAAGCTGAACAAAGGAAATGTGGTCAGTTATTCAGAAAACAGGGCAGAAGGGAGGGTTGTTGCTGAGAATTTAGCAGGTGGAATAAGCGGACTGCTTATGTTTCATAGCAAAATAGAAGACTGTACGAACAACGGAGTAGTAGAAGCTACTGTAGGTCACGCAGGAGGAATTTGTGCGGAACTGTCCAATAGTTCTTCTGTTTCCCGTTGCAAGAACACGTCGCAAGCGTCTGTTCAAGGAAATCTGTATGTAGGGGGGATATGTGGATCCTCTATGACGGAATCTTCTATAACAGAGTGCACAAACAGCGCCGCAGTGCGGGGAGTAAAAAGTGTGGGTGGCATTTCCGGTGTTCAAATGGACAGAAGTACCATCAACAGTTGTACCAATACAGGTGACATTACTTTTTTTACAGAGAAAGAAGAATACAATGAAAGTGTAGCAGGTATTGTGGGAATAAGTTTTAACTCCACAATCTCATCTTGCGAAAACGAAGGGCCTGTTACGGGAGTATCGACGGCAGGAGGGATAGTCGGATATTTTTCTTCAAGCATATATGCTTCATGCAATGTGGACAATTGCAGCAACACGGCTTTGGTTCAAGGCGGCCACCAAACAGGAGGTATTGTGGGAATGCTTCTGGGATTACGTTCATCTTTGATACAATTAACAAACAGGGGAGGGGTAATATCTCATCAAAAAGATGCTTCTGTGGGAGGTATTGCGGGAGTCGTTCAAGGATCAACGGTTGAGGTTATGGAATGCGAAAACAAGCAGGAAGCTTTTGTGCATGCGTTGAAAGGCAATGCAGGAGGTATTGCCGGAAATGCCCCGGAAAGAGGTGTGCAGTTTTCGTATTGCGAAAACCACGCAGATGTCCGGGCAGGAAAATGGGCAGCCGGTATTGTTGCCATAACTAAGGACAAAATCAACCGCTGTACCAATACAGGAAATATAAGCGTTGCAACTGATGAGGAAGAGTCCGGATTGGATGAATATCTATTATTGGCAGCCGGCATAGTGGCTAAATCGGCAAACACTGTGGAAAACTGTACAAACGAAGGCAATATCACAGGCTTTAATGCCGCAGGTATAGTAACGCATTATGTAGCTTTAGGATCGTTATACGGTGTTAAAAAATGCAATAATGAAGGTTCTGTCTTTGGAAATAATACAGCCGGAGGTATTGTGGCGTATGCAGATGCCGGTGTACTCTTGGAGCAAGTAGAAAACAATGCGTCTGTTACAGGTGCACATAGAGTAGGAGGCATTGCCGGTGTTGTCAAGAACGCAGAGTTGAAATATTGTACCAATACAGGTCCGGTACAAGGTACGGCACAAGAATTGAAAGAAACTTATTTTGCCATAGGAGGCATATGCGCAGCCAACAACGGAGGCAATTTGACTCGGTGCATCAACGCGGGTCCTGTGACAAGATTATCCCAAAGCGGTCAATACAAATTTGTTGGAGGAGTAGTTGGAACCACACAAGGGAACATCTACAACAGAGGAGTTTTGAAGGACTGTTCCAATACAGCAGCTGTTACGGGCGTGCAAGATTATACCAAATCTTGTTACACGGGAGGTTTCTGCGGGTTTTTTGCCTCGGGACCCAAACCGGAAGAGTGTTACAACACAGGTACGGTAAACGGTGAGGAACCCACTGAAGAGAACGAATACGGAGGACATGCATAAATATACAATTATGAAAAACAAGATCTTTTTATTCACGGCTTTTACCATACTGTTGTTTGCTTTTGCATCATGTAAGAGCGGATCCGATACAATTCAGGTACTATCTTACAACATCCGTTTGTCGATAGTAGATGACGGAGACAACCATTGGAACCTCCGCAAAAAGGCTTCCATTGATATGATAAACCACTTGCAACCGGACATCATAGGGTTGCAGGAACCGGTCAATGAACAGATTGCTTATTTGTTGGAACATTTACCGCAATACAACAGGGTAGGTGTAGCGCGTGACGACGGAGATACTTTGGGTGAATTTTCTGCTGTTTTTTATTTAAAAGACAGATACGACCTTGTGGATGAAGGTACTTTTTGGTTAAGCACCACACCCGATGTGCCTTCTTTTGGCTGGGACGCAGCTTGCAAGAGAGTCGTAACATGGGGCCGGTTGCAAGACAAAAAAACAGGCACGGAATCGTATGTATTCAATACGCATTTTGACCATGTGGGAAAGGTGGCTCGGTTGGAATCGGGCCGTTTGTTGGCAGAGAAAATACAGGAAATTTCTAAGGAATCAGCAAGAGTGTTTCTTACGGGTGATTTCAATGCACCTATAGACAACCCTCTTTATGAGCCTCTTAAGGCACTGTTGCTGGATGCCAGAGAGGAAGCACCCGTATCAGACAGCCTGACTACGTACCACGCTTGGGGGACGTATGACGGACCGCCTATAGATCATATTTTTTATCGTGGGGCAAAAATTGTATCTTTCCGCACAATTACAGAAAGTTACGGTGTCCCCTATGTGTCTGACCACTACCCAATACTAGCCGTTTTTGAAAACAAATAAACAATTTATAGCATAGCAGAACTATGAAAAAAACAGGATCCCGAATTGTTACAGGTCTGTTGACCCTTGCGTTACTTTTACCGCTCTTTACTTCTTGTCAAAAAATATTCAAAAAAGAAGATTTGATAGGGACATGGGCTTATCAGGACAATACAAAATATACCATTACGTTTAAGGAAGACGGAACATTGGGCTATTCGGCACCGGATGAAACGCCTTATTATACGCCCACTTATACGGTAGACGGCATTTTTATTCATATACGAGTAATGGTGGGAAGTGCCACTATAAACGACGTGGTCGAGATCCGTTCTCTGACCCCGACCACACTCGTGATATATTATGATGGCGACCCTCTGTTTGACGGTCAATCCCTTACCGGGGAATACGTCCTGCTAAAAAGGTGATTGCCCTACAGAGCTGCGTTACGCCTACAATTCTTTAATTCGTATGTTACGGAACCACAATTTGGATCCGTGACCTAAGAAACCAATCTTACCGGACTTTCTTTGCAATCCGGGATGTTCCCTGTCGTCTATAGGTCCTGTAGATATATCTCCTTCTGTGATGACTTCCCCGTTAAGTGTAACGCGAATGGTATTTCCTTTTGCATAGATTTCTTGACAGTTCCATTCTCCCACAGGCTTTAATGCATGTTGGTTGTGTGCGGGAATGACTCCGTATACAGAACCGTGGTATTGGTAATCCAACAACCAAGGTTGATAAATGGGGTCAAAGTGGTCTAAAATCTGAATTTCCATGCCTTCGTATGCGGCATCTCCCGTTCCGGGAGTTCGTATGCCCACCCCGTTGTTGGCACCCGGAGTAAGTTTGAATTCAAAGCGAAAAATGAAATCACCGTATTCTTTTACTGTGTATAAATCTCCAAATCCCTGTTCCGTAGGTTCTACTACCAACAGGCCGTCGCGTACGTGGTAATCGGTGGTATTACCCTCCCATTTGTGCAAAGAAGTGCCGTCAAACAGGATCTCATATCCTTGGGTTTCTTCTTCCTGTGAAAGGGTGTAGGGATCCGGGCGTTCCAGTTCACGTACATAGATATCGCGGTAAGCCACTTTGCTACCGTGGGCTTGCAATTCAATGGCTCCGTATGGAAAAATGGGTTGAGAACGATCCCAGTAATTTTCCATGATTACGTTGTCCACTACCAGTTCTCCGTTTAAATACACTGTTACGCGTTCTCCTTGCATACGGATAAAGAAACTGTTCCAGTCACCCAAGCGGTTGTCGGCCACATGTGTAGGGTCGGCCATGTGTTTAATATTGTTGTACAGTCCTCCGGAACCAACTTGTGCACCTACGCGGACGCGAGCCGTATCCCAAATTTGCACTTGGGGAGAGCCACGCAAGTATATGCCTGCATCGGCTTCAGGTCCTTCCGGATACAGCAACCAATCTATGAACATTTCAAAATCGCCGTATTCTTTTACGGTACACAGGTTGTCGCCTTTTCCTAAAAAGATGATCTTGCCGTTTTCCACAATCCATTGGCTGAACGCTTTTTCGTTTTCTTTCTCTTGTGCCTCTGCCAAGGCTTCCGGTGTCATTTTGCTGCGAGAGATGGGGTTGCCAACCAAGGCTTGCCATCCGTTCAAATCTTGTTCATTGAAAATACGCACATATCCCGCATCCTTCGGCAGGGCAGCCAAGTACTTGTCAATATTTGTTATTTCGTACGTGGCATCAGGGTAGTTCGACTGCTCCAGTACGTTTCTTGCCTGTTTCATCCAGCTTGCCATGGGAGCCCCGTAAAAATGGGTGTTTTGTGCCGCCAAACGGCAAATGGTAAGCGCTGCTTGCAGGCGCACCTCGGCTCGGCTGTCTTTCAAGAAGGGGGCCGAGGCGAAGGCCGCTTGAACAACTCTTGTGTTTCTCAGCTGTACCAGCAAAGCTGTGACGTCTTTTTCTGCCTCGGCTTGTTCCAAAGCCCTTCTGAGGAAAATTACCTTCTGCTCTCCCGGGGCTTTCCAGGCCGATAGCATCTGCATGTAGGCCGTATAATCTCTGTTTTCCAGATACTTGTCGCTTAGCAAATCTATGGCTCGTTTGGTGCCGGTAGCGGCCAAAGGTGCATAATACAGGTGTTGTGCATTGGGGGATGCTTGTTGCATTTGCAGGTGCAGTACATCGTATGCCTGTTCCGCATCCATTGCGTACAAACTTGCGGTAACGGCCTGTTGCAAGGCTTCTACAAACGTAGGTTCTGCATCTTTTTCAGCGGCAGCCGTTTCCAGCAATTTGAAATAAGTGGTCTTGTTGTCGGGGTTGGCCACTCCGGCCAATGCCCGTGCCGCAGCCATACTCACAAGGGGACTGGAATTGTTCAATTCTTTGATAGCAATGTATTCAAAATCACGGGCTTTGCGAGCTCCCAGTAACGTAAGAGCAGCTGCTTTTCCTTGTTCGGAAGCCTTGGGATACCAGTCCACAACGGCTTTCACGACGTCTCCTTCCATGGAAAGCAAGTTTTCTAAAGCTACCTGTGTCTGCAAGGTATTTTCGTTTGTCAACAAACCGCTCAGCAGTTGTACGCTCTCCGGTCCTCCCGATTTCCTTACGGCACGAGCCGATGCAGCTGCCACTTCAGGGTTGGTGTGAAAAAGCCATGGATCGGCAATGTAGCATGCCAAAGCCGGATTTTTTTGAGAGCCCAGGAAATCGAGCACATCTATAACGGCCGGTTCTGAAAGACGTTTCATTCTTTTCAACAACGCACCGTTTACAACAGGTGACAAGAAAGGCCTTGTTCCTTCCAAAGCCGTTCTGCGGTACGCACCGTCTTTGTCATTCAGGGCTTTTAAGACCGTATTGAAGACTTTGTCTCCTTCTATAGCCAGCAACAAGGAAAGGGCCTGGTTTCTCACTTGCGGAGGGTTGTTTTGTTTGATGCGTTTTTTAAGTGCTCGTATTGTTTTTCCCGGGTCCATGGAACCTACGCGTTCCAGATAATGCAGGAACTCGTAATCGGGAGCTTGTGCCATGACATCATAAGAAGCCATGGTTCCGCAATGCGACAATGCTGTATAGGCTTGCGAATGCAGGGCCGGGTCTCCTGTCTTTATAATAGAAAGTAGGAATTTTTCAGCCAACGGAGAGCCCAATTGGGCCAGTCCGCTCAATGTTTGTTCTTGAATAGGAGCACTGAGCAGCAGTTGCACGGCTTTTTCTCCTCCAATAGCCGTTACGGCTTGAATGGCAGGTACGGCCAAATCTTTCGTAAACAAATAGGGCGATAAGACATCCAAGCTTTCCTCTCTGCCCAACAATTGCAGTTGTCTTATAAAAAAGGCTTGAACAACAGGGTCTTCCGCATTTTCCAGCGCATAAGCAAAGTCATGGGCTACGCGACCACGCAGCTCATCCGACACTTCGGGCGCACTTACATATTGTACCAGGCCGTTCAAAGCATACTCGGCTTGTGGAAGGGTTGTTCCATCGCTCTTTATTTGCTCTGCCAGCATCAACACACCTTCTTTTCCGGTAGACAACACGTCTTCCATCAATCGGTCAAAAAGGGCTTTGTTGCCGGCCGGCAATTGGTTTAAGGCATCACCAATCTTGGTGGCCGTTGTTCTTTGGGCATCCTGACCGTTGAGCGTTGATACACTAGCGAACAGGACGACAGTTATTGTATATAGGATTTTTTTAATCATTGCACTAGATTTTCCAAGGACCTCGCATGGGTTGATCCAACAATTTGTTAGCAGCAGGGTCGTCTATAAATTCCAAAGTATGGGGGTTAAAACGCAACGAACGGTTGAGCTGCAGAGCTACGGCTCCGATGTTTACCAAGGTGCCGCTTCGGAAACCGTTGGATTCGTTGAGGGCAAAGGGTCTTCGTGTACGCACACATTCCAGGAAGTCGGTTTCTTGTTGTTCCGGTTCCGGGAAATCGGCCAATTTCAGTTGCCAGTCGGGAATGTCGCAACGGAATCCGGGATAGACGTTTCCGTTGGGACCGGATATGTAGGGCGTATTGGGGTCTCCGTAATCGTCACCCCAAAGTACTATTTGGCAGCCGTCCTCATACGTATACGTGATGCTGCGCCAGGTGCCAACGGCATCGTGGTGCTGTTGCGGGGCATCTATGTCTACCCTGATGGGGCTTTCGTTGTCTTTGCCCAAGATGTATTGTACGGGGTCCATGTAATGCTGTCCCATGTCGCACAATCCGCCGCCGTCGTAATCCCAATAACCGCGGAACGTGGTGTGCACGCGGTGCGGGTTGTACGGTTTGTAGGGAGCGGGTCCCAACCACAAGTCGTAATTGAGGTTTGCCGGAACCGGTTCCGGAGTCAAGTTTTCTTTTCCTGTCCAATAAAATTTCCAATCAAATCCTGTATGGCGGGATATGGTCACTTTCAACGGCCAGCCCAATAGACCGCTCTGTACCAGCTTTTTAAGTGGTTGAACGGTCGTGCCCAGCCCGTAGAACGTATCCTTAAAACGGAACCAGGTGTTCAGCCTGAAGATGCGTCCGTTTCTCTTGACCGCTTCCATCACACGTTTGCCTTCTCCTATGGTACGTGTCATGGGTTTTTCACACCAGATGTCTTTGCCGGCTTTGGCCGCTTCTACGGACATGATGCCGTGCCAATGCGGTGGGGTGGCAATATGAACAATATCCACGTTGGGATCTTGTATCAAATCCATAAAGTGTTCGTATGTTTTTATGCGATCCGGCGCCATTTTCACGGCGGCATCTATGTGTTTGGTATCCACATCACACACGGCTACCAGTCGCGTACCTTCGTATTTGATGTGTTCGCGCCCCATGCCTCCCACACCTATAATGCCTTTGGTCAGCTGATCGCTGGGGGCTATGAAGCCTTTTCCTCCCAAAACGCGGCGCGGAACGAGTGTGAGTGCCGCCAATCCACCGGCCGTTTTCAGAAAACTTCTTCTGTTCAAACTCATGATTACCTCAATTTGTTGTTGGTGTATTTTTCAAAAAGCGTATTTCGTATAACCCTGTACGTTTCCATAATGGTGTCTGCGCATTCCTGTGCGTAGTTGTTCAGCAATTCGGTGGCCGCTTTGGGGTTCTTGCGGTACAGGGCCAGATATTGTTGTTCTATTTCTTTGTTTTTCTCAAAGAATGATTGTTCCATAGGTTCCCGCAGGCGTACCAGGTCTTTTTTGGCTTCCTGGTAACACAGGTTGAGCAAATTGTCCACTACGTCCACAGCCCATCGCACAGACGTGTCTGAGTATTGGTCGGGGTGGTATTCCATATACACATCGGGTGTTTTGGTGACGCCGGTGAAAAACGGAATGTAGGGCGAGGTGTATGCGTTGTCCACATACACCCAGTAAATGCCTCCAATACCGTCAGGCAGGTCTTTGCGCAATTGAGCACAGTAGCCGTATTCGCCGTCCACACGCGACACCAAACGGCGTCTGTTGGTTTTCAACAGTTTTTGCAAGTTGTCGCTGGGGAAGGGGGTAGCCAGAGGGCTCTTTACCAAGGTGTTGTTGGGACCGGGTATGTACCATACGGCATCGTTCTCTTTGTCGTAAATGGTGCCGGTGAACGTGCTCCTCTGGAATTCCATAATATCTTGAATGGTGAACAATTTGTTCGGCTTGAAGGATACGGGATACATGGCTATGGGTTCTACCGTCTGCCCGTATTGATTCAGGTTCTGGTACGGATTGCTAGTCCAGCGCGGAGGCAGTTCCGGAAGGCCGGGGTTGTACAAGGCGTTGAAGAGCCATTGGCGGTGGGTGTGGGCTTCCCTCGGCGTAATACCTGCGTAAGCATTGCTCCAGATAAAAGGCATGGTTCCGTTGGGATCGTACCATCCGTTCTCAATGGCAACGCTCATGTAGTTGGAAGAGGCTTTGAATTCTTCCGGTTTGGAAAGGTCTATTTCTTTGATCACACTCCAGTTGGAAATGACGGCCACGTGGTCATCGGGCAGGCGTTGGGCAGCCCAAATGCAACCAAGCTTTCCGCTATCTTTTTTCCAGCCTTTGCCTACGGCAAAAAATTCCAGGATCCAGACTTCGTCGGGATCGGCCAGGGTGACCAGCTCGGGGTCTTTTCCGCAGGAAGGCAGAAAACCGTACGTTTCCATCAGGTGGGTCATCAGGTCCAGGGCTTCCCGGGCCGTTTTGCAGCGTTGCAGTGCAAAGGCCTGTGCCTGTTCTATGGTCATGATCTGGTCGCCTTCGCCTTTAGTCAGCTCCAGTTCCGGCCGTTGGTTGGTAGTACTTTCCCCAATGCTCAGCTGGTGCTCGTTGATCTGGGAATAGGCAGAATGAAAATACGTATACGTCTGCTCTACCTGAGGAATATATCCCAGGATTTCCCCAAAATCGTCTGTGGGACGTGTATTGTCCAGCAAACCCCAAAATACGGGAGCCATGGCTCCTTTTTTGAATTTTTGTCCGGGGATAATGCGTACGCGGTTATCGGGACCACAATCTGTGTGGGAATTCAACACACTGCCGTCAGCAGTCGCTTTCTTGCCCGCTACCACAACGGTGCAGGCAAAACTGTTGTACCATAAAGAAGAAAGAAAGAGAAGAGAAAAAACAAGAACAATTCTTTTCATAACAAGTAGGATATGTGTTTTAAAATGGAATTAACAAAAATAGTCAAATTCAGCGATTTTTGTAATTAAGCAGGACAATCATGAGAAAATTCCTGTTGGCTTTTGTTTCTATCTAACTGTGTATTGCAAAAAAGCCCCACTCGCGTGAGGCTCTCCTGTCATAATAATAAAAGCGATTAGTCAATTCGCTTATAATAACTAGGTTCGTTATAGATACCTATAAGGCTTACAATTAAGTATGCCTATTCTGTTTTGTGTATTAAACAAAAAATACCTATTTTTGTTCAGTAGATAAAACAAAATTCACAATGATTAGCAAAGATCTATTAAAAACAGTGCTTGCCGATGCACGCGAAGAGGTTGCGAAATACAGAGTTATTCCAAGAGAATTCCAATTTGAAGAGTATGGTAATTATGTGTTTACAGGAATCCGTAGGGCAGGTAAATCATTCCTGCTTTATCAGCATATGCAGGAGTTGCTGAGGAGTGGCACAGGATGGGACCAGATTGTCTTTGTCAATTTTGAAGATGAACGTCTCATAGGTATGGAAACTACCGATCTGAACTTATTACTGGAAATTCATTTAGAGCTTGATGGTAAAAAACCAGTTTTATTTTTAGATGAAATTCAGAATGTTGCAGGCTGGGAAACATTTGCACGCAGATTAGCCGATACCGGGCATAAGGTTTATATAACAGGAAGCAATGCCAAAATGCTGAGCACGGATATTCAAACAACACTGGGAGGCAGGTTTGTTTCTGTAGAAGTGTATCCCTATAGTTTCAAAGAGTTTTTAGTTGCCAATGGAGTCAGCTATAACGAAAAAGTGCCTATGTCAACAGAGACAAAATCCAGACTCATGAAGCAGTTCCAGGATTATTTCTTTTTTGGAGGATTCCCGGAAGGAGTTCACTTTGCCGTTAAACGGAATTATCTATCCGGTATATATCAAAAAGTTTTTTTGGGCGATATAATAGCTCGTAATACTATTTCTAACAGCTTTGCATTACGAGTGATGTTTAAAAAAATTGCAGAAAGCGTTGGACAACCCTTGTCTTTTAACCGAGTTGCGAATATTGTTTCTTCAACAGGAGCAAAAGTAACCACAAATACAATCATCAACTACCTGGAATATGCAAAAGATGCGTGGCTCTTACTTTCCATCCAAAATATTGCAGGCAAACTAGTTAATAAAGAGACCAATCCTAAATATTACTTCCTGGATAACGGACTGCTCAACCTTTTTTTGCTGGATGGCAATACTGCCTTGCTTGAAAACCTGGTTGCAGTTAATCTGATCAGAAAATATGGCAGGGAAGATGCCGTTTTTTATTACCACAAAAATCACGAAGTTGATTTTTATATTCCGGAAGCATCGTTGGCCATTCAGGTATGTTACAGGCTCGACAGCAGCCCGGATACGTACAAACGGGAAGTTGATGCTTTGAGAAAAATTACTAAAGTGTTGGATTGTAAAAGATTAATCATTGTAACAAAAGATCAGGAACAGACTCTGGAAGTAGATGGCCGCATTATTGAGGTTATTCCTATCTGGAAGTGGCTGCTGGATTATTTTGATTAACCCTTCATTTCTGCTATACAGTTGTTAAAAAATCCTTGTATGCACTGTTACTAATTATTTCAACAGCTTTCTGATAATCTTTTTTGTTTACTTGAATGCTGACGTTTTCTATTGGATTAGACCCGAGATAGATACTTAAAACAGACGATGCCGGATTATCCGAAGCGAGCAACGAATAAATCTGAGAGTCTTCTAATAAAACCTGAATGTCTTCTGCTATTACCCTATCTGTTGTCTCAAGCAGTATAGTTAAATCGTTGTCCATTGTTTTTGTGTGAAGGTATGAAAATTTTATAGCATACGGATTTGTCTTCAAAGGGGCTCTATGGCCTGTAGAATTTCTGCTTTGGGTTTGTAGGCCTGAGGCGCTTCATAAATGTCAGATTCATTTGCATTAAGCCAAACCTGTGGTTCGTCCATTTGTTATACTACCTCTTTTCTCTTTGAAGCGATTTTTGTAATTTAGCAGGACAATCATGAAAAAATTCCTGTGGATACTGCTTGGCTTGTTGCTGCTGGTTTCCTGCAATACGGCAATCAGGCAGCATGTAATGCAAGCTCGTCTGGCTAATCTGGACAGCCTGCTCAGCCACGTGCCCCGGGTTGTCCTGGATAGTTTGGAACAAATGGATGTATCTGAGTGTCCCGGGGAAGTGCAGTCTTATTACAATTTGTTGCTGACCATAGCCAGGGATAAATCTTATGTGGATTTCACGGACGATTCCATAATATCATTAGCAGCGGAATGGTACAGGAACGGCAAAGATCCCGAAAAACTTGCCCGCTCCCTGATCTACCTGGGGATTGTCCGTTATGGGCTCAATCCCATAGACACATTGCCATATGTCCATTTGAGGGAAGCTGAACAGGTTATAAAGACCCATGCCATAGAAAACCAGACTCTGCAGGTGCTTCTGTATGGGTATTTGGGGGACATCAACCTTAGGAACAGAAATTATCCTGAATCTGAGGTCTGTTATGAAAAGGGGCTGGAGGCTGGTAAAAAGGCAGGGAATTACAGAAATTATGTTTTGGCTTATATTAACCTGTTTTACGCTAAAATATATGTAGGCAAAACAGAAGAGGCTGAAAATATAGTGCTGCAAATTAATGCTATGGACTCTATCCCCGATGAATTAATACCATCTGTAAAAAAGGTAAACGCATTCTTTTACCAGACAGGTCCAACTTTCAAGGAAGCCATCATACACTCTGTCAATGATTCTCTCAAAGGAATGTATGACACCGATAAACCGGGAGTTTTATTTAATATTTCTCAATTTTATATGAAATTGAACCGCCTGTTTATAGATGAAGAAAACTTTACGGTTACACCAACCGGAACGTGTACACCATTCGGTAAAAAAATGTTTGTTACAGTAAATGGTAAAATTTTGCAATGTGAAAAAATAGACCATTCTTTTGCTTTGGGTAGTATATCTGAAGAAAGCGTATTATTGGATCTTGATTCCGTTGTTCATAAATACAATAGCTATCTTGAAAAGATGGAGGCTCAATGTAAATTATGTAAAAGAAAAAAAAGTTGTACACAGTGTCTTTATTTCATCCCTGGTATTGATAAGAACAAAGCTCCGGTATGTCCCGGATATACAGGAGATGCCGCTTTTAAATACTATGCTGTGTCCTGTATGGATTACTTGAAAGACCACCCTTATTTGTATGCAAAAATCATGAAAGAGGCTATAATGGAATGACTTATGAAACAGGTTTTAACATTACTCCCAGACACTTTTTTATGGCTGAAAGCTAGTGCCGGGTTACTGTATAATGCAAAAACATTTGAAAAAGATGGCTTCAATTGTACGCCCTCACTTAAATCCCTGTGCTCTGCTTTACTATTTGTTGATAATCTGTATTCTGTTGAAATTGAACCGGAGAATTTCACAGCAGATGAAGCAGAATTTGTTGACCTGGTAATCAGGAAAAAATACGGATTCATTACAAGACATCCGGCAAAAGCTTATTCACTTCCGCCCGTTCTTTCTATTCAGAATGATATAAAAAAACTGGAAAATAGTCCTTCAAAAAGCTTTGGCGAGGACATCCTGAAGTATTTGACAACCCTTACCATATATGCCGGCGGTCGTTTTTCAGGGCCTTTGTATTACCGACAAACCTTTTATCCGTTCCACTCCGAAAGTTGTCTTGAGGATTTAGAGATATTGAACTTCCTTGGTCATATACATTCCCGGTATATTAAAAAGGTCAATATTGTTTTTTCACATATTGAGTCAACAAATTTTTTAATATCTCTTACGGAAAAACTTAAAGCAACGGCTCCAGCGGTTGTTTATTATTGCCATGTTCGGGAACTGTCAGATAATGTAACCTCCGTTCTTACACAACCCGATGTAACAACTATCCTCATATGCGAATACGAGCCAGCCTCACTAAAAGTGTTGAATGATTTTCTCGCATCCGACGAATCCCGAAATTCCTTTGAATTTAATTTCCTTATCAGGAGCCAGACTGAGTACAATTACTGGGAACATCTGGTAGCACAATATAAAATACAACTGTACAGGTATATCCCAATTTACGATAATAATTACGCTTTCTTCAAACAGTTTGTTTTTTTGAATGAAGAAGATATTACCAATACAAGACTATCCAAGAGGATTGTATTCGCACACCAAGCAGTTAATATTAATTTTTTTGGAAAACTAGTCTTGTTACCCGACGGATTGATTTATTCCAATGTTAACAAGCCACCCATCGGATGTATGCAGGATTCTCCTTATGACTTAATTAAAAATGAATTACACAGAAACTTTGCCTGGCGGGTAATCCGGGACCAGGAGCCCTGTTCCGGATGTGTTTACCAGTGGCTTTGTCCTTCTCCCTGCCAATATGAATTGATTCTTGGTAAAAACAATTTATGTACAATAAAATAGTTTTACGCGGTCTTGCCAGCCGGATAAACCCTATTCCATCAGATCAAAGGTTGTAAACATATCAAAGTAAAAATGAAAACAGGCATAAAATTTATATCTTCTTTTCACAAGAACCGAGAGCAGGTAATCGTGATGCAGAAACCGGTCTGTATAAATCATCCGGAGCGGATGCCGAAAAGCTAACGAGTAGGCTTTTATAATTTCTTGTTGTCATGAAATCATTGAAATTAAATAACCTTGAAAAAAATAGCCTTAATGAGAAAGAGATGAGTCATATCACTGGAGGTGGCGCTTGTGGTTGTGGATGTGCCTACGCACATGATGGTGGATCTTCAACTCAAGATAATGGCTATGCAAATCAAGCAGACGGTCTTTGGTCTGATGTACCACTAGAGGATTTAACTATCTTTCTTGAAGAAGTGATAATAAACCCTTAAGATTTATAAAAAAACAGGGACTGAATTTTATCCCTGTTTTTTCTTAGAATATTATTTATTAAAACTTTCATGTTAATTAAAATGAGAAAAATCTTTTTATGCGTGTCTTTCAGTTTGTTCATAATTCAATGTTTTGGACAGGTATATGATCCTTATTTCAGGCAAAAAACCAGCAAAGTACCTGTTGATACTTGCCGGTATGCCGTAAATTATAGACATACTTTTTATAAGGACACAGTAACCCAAACCCGTTTTCACGACTTACACTGCCTTGAAATTGGATCTCAAATCTCAAAATATTACAGTTTGAACGGAGCAAAAGTGGATTCTACATGGGCAGTCGCGGAAAGACAAATGAATCCTTTTAAAGATTTGGCAAAAGACGTTCAGATCAATTACGAAGATTATTATTTCAACTATCCTTCTAAAGGAACCTTGATGGTTTCATCCGGGGTTATCAACAGGGAATACGTATATCAGGAACCTGTTCCCAGGATGGAGTGGCATCTGCTGCAGGAGAAAACAGAAATTCTTGGCTACGAGTGTATTAAGGCTGTTACAGTTTTCAGGGGAAGGGAATACCACGTGTGGTTTACGCAGGAAATTCCAATTTCTTCAGGACCCTGGAAATTTAACGGTCTCCCTGGACTGATCCTTAAGGCACAAGATTCTGAAGAGCTCTTCACATGGACTGCCACAGCTATCCTTCGTCCAACAAACAGAATCCTGTATAAGCTTGATGGATTACGTACCCAACAATGTTCAAGAACCGACTATCTGAAACTGCAAAAAATGTCCTGGCAGGATCCAATTCTCCTGTATCAGACACTCGGTCAGAGAGTCAATGTTACGTTGAAGAACCCCGACGGTACTAAAAGACCTGCTGGTCCGGGAGAATGGAAGAGACCTTATATTCCGGCCAGGGAATTGGAATAAATACTTGTCTGCATAAGTCGATTCTAATGTATTGAAACATGAAAACAAAAGTGATAGTTCTGTTCTTAATCGTTTCGAATAGTGTTTATGCACAGGATCTTGGTGGAGTTAATAGAGAATTTATCAGAATGACAGCCATTGATGACTGCCTTTTAACAATGGATTATCTATACACTTTCCATAAAGACACTTTGGGAAATCCTCCTTTTTCCGAAAAATACCGGCTGGATGTGGGACAAAAATATAGCAGGTATTACAGTCTCTACGGGGAGAATATAATACTCCCGTAAATTCAGACCACCGGGTAAGTTTAACAAAAACACTTAAATTTACCCATTATGTCAAAGACAAGAAAGAAACACAGTGCAGCCTTCAAAGCCCAAGTGGCTATAGAGGCAATCAAAGAACAGGAGACACTGAGCGAACTGGCCAAACGGTTTGAAGTGCATCCGCAAATGATTTCGAATTGGAAGCGTGAATTCATTTCCCGTGGTTCAGAAATCTTTTCCACCAAAGCTCCGGATGAAGAGGTAATAAAACGTGAAAAGGCCTTATATGAAAAAATCGGCCGATTGGAGGTAGAAGTGGATTTTTGCAAAAGGGTCTCAGAGCAATTGGGGATACTGAAGCCCTCGAAAAAGTCATAGATCCTCTGGATAAGGTGAGTGTTCGCAGACAATGTGAGCTTTTGGGAGTAAACAGGAGTAACATATATTATCAACCGGTAGCAGAAAATCCTGAAGATCTGGAGTTGATGCGTTATATGGATAAGGAATTTCTGGACCACCCTTACAAGGGTGTGTTGAGCATGGTTGATTTTATTAAAACGCTTGGCATATTGGTCGGTCCTAAAAGAGTACGCAGGCTTTTGCGAAAGATGGGAATCATGGCTATATATCCACAAAAGAATCTGAGTAAATTGGGAATCGCCAAATACATTCATCCCTATATGCTCAGAGGATTGGAAATAACACGCAGTAATCAGGTATGGTGTATAGATTTAACATATATCCCTATGAAACGCGGTTTTCTTTACCTGACGGCCATTATCGATGTATATAGCCGGTATATAGTTGGTTGGGGATTATTCAACACACTGGACGCACAAAACTCGCTTGAGGTATTAAAAGAGGCTATTGCTTTGTATGGCAAACCGGAAATTATTAATTCTGACCAGGGATCCCAATTTACCTGTTCAGGATGGGTGGAATATTTAAAAAACGAGGATATCATTATCAGTATGGACGGAAGAGGAAGGGCTTTGGATAACATTTATATAGAAAGATTTTGGAGAACGCTTAAATGGGAATATGTTTATTTAAATCCGGCAGAAGATGGGAAAGAGTTGCAGAAAGGCTTAAAAGAGTATCTTTACTACTACAATAACCAACGAACCCATCAAAGTCTGAACCGTTATACCCCAAATTACAGGTATGAATATGCTGCTTAGAGATTAAAAATTAGGAAGAAATTAAAAAACGAAAAAAGTAAAAACTAAACTTAAAAAGTTAACCTGGTGGTTGAAAGATGGGGAGTATTAAAGAAAGCCGATTCTGTACGTGCTATGGCGACCAAAGCTTACAATCTATTTAAGGAAATGGGGCTGGGCAGTAATGAAACCATCAGCTACGCCGATTGTCATTACAATTATCCGAAAAAGGGGATCCTAACCGTATCTGTTGGTTATATAAGCCATTTTGTCTATGAAGAAGAAATGCCTGTTATGGAATGGAGAATTATCCAAGATGATACAACAACCATCTTAGGTTATCCTTGTAATAAAGCCACTGTTCGTTTCAGAGGCAGAGATTATACCGCCTGGTTTACTTCCGACATTCCTATATCTTACGGACCATGGAAATTCAATGGCTTACCGGGAACTATTTTACAGATAACTGAAAGCTCAGGGCTTTTTGAATGGCGTGTAATGGGAATATACAGACCAAAAGAAAGAAGAATACTGATATTTGATATAGAGAAAAAGCGCAGCTATCCGCTTTCCAGAAAAGATTTTCAGAAAATCGAACGAAAATTCTGGGAAGACCCCGTTTCTCTCTATCTAACAGCGAACAGACAGTTTTACGTTTATAAAAACGGAGAATATATTGAAGCCAAACCCGGAGACGTAAAGATTCCCTATATTCCTCCTTTGGAACTGGAATAATGAAAAAGACATTTACCATATTTTACTGCTGTTTGTCAGCAATCTATGCTCTGGCTCAGGATCCGGATTGCCGTGACGTCACACAGAAGACGATCCTAGATTCAAGTTTCCTGTCCGTCACGTATGACTTTACATTTGCCATTGATACTCTTTCCGATATGCGTTATACGGATCGGCAGCGATTGGATATTGGTTCGTATTTTATCCATTATTTCAGTCTTTTAGCCGACAAAACAGATTCTACCATGTATAGGGCCAGAATTAGTAAAACACAAGGCGGCTTAAACCCGCGCAACTGGATGGCAGCAAATGAAAAAGATCATTATGAAAATTACTATTTCCATTACCCCGGGAAAGGACAGCTTACCGTCTGGACAACCATTGTGAACACAGAATATATTTACAACGAACCTGTTCCTGATATTGACTGGCAATTGAATCTGGGTGAATCAGATACAATCCTTTCCCACCAATGCTATAAAGCAACCGCTTGTTTCAGGGGCCGTTCCTACGAAGTTTGGTTCACTCTTGAGATACCTGTTCAGGCAGGACCTTGGAAATTTCAGGGATTGCCGGGGCTTATTCTCAAGGCAAAAGATAACAAAGGTCTTTTCCTGTGGAGGGCCACCGGAATCAGTCAGACAAAAAACTTAATTTTCATGTATGACACAAAAAAAC
Source organism: Bacteroidales bacterium (assembly GCA_012839605.1). Classification (GTDB taxonomy): domain Bacteria; phylum Bacteroidota; class Bacteroidia; order Bacteroidales; family UBA932; genus DMER64. The sequence continues at coordinate 5,286 of DUNA01000006.1, read as the reverse complement.
AGGGACTATCAGGAACATCTGCCATCAGGGAAAAAATCATCAGCCGGGCGCAATTGCAGAAATTACAGCGAAAAATATGGGATGATCCTATAGGTTTGCTCGAACAGCACGGAAAAATAATAGCCCCTGTTGCACGCGATGGAAGAACCGGAAAAATGGTGCCTGTTACAGAAGAAATGCGGCTTTCATTTCGTAAACCTTATATACCTCCTTTGGAGCTGGAATAATTATCATATACTAAACAAGTTAGATTATGAAATCTTCACCGTTGTATAAGTACTATATCTTCTTATTTTTTTTCCTGTTACCTTTGGAGTTATGTTGCCAGGTAGTCATTAGTGGCAAAGTTACTGACAGTAAAGCCAGGAAAGCCGTTCCGGACGTTAATGTGCTGCTGCTAACGAAAGACGGCAAATCTTTTTATGCCTATACGATAACCGGTGAAGAAGGCCGTTACAAACTCTCCTGTAATGCAAAAGTTGATAGCATGATGCTTAAAGTGACCGGGTTCAACATAAAGGAGCAAATGAGAATCATAGAAAATAAGACACAAACAGTGGATTTACAAGTGGAAGAGCAGGTGCTTACCATTCGTGAGGTTACTGTAAAGGCAGAACCCATAGTGCGTCGTAGTGATACCGTAAATTACTATGTTGCCAATTTTATTGATTCGCTTGACCGTTCTGTAGGTGATGTGTTAAAAAAAATGCCCGGTATTGAAGTACGGGAAAGTGGGGAGATCAGGTATTTAGGCAAGTCTATCAACAAGTTTTATGTAGAAGGTCTTGATTTGCTAAAAGGCAGGTATGGCATTGGGACCAGAAATATCCAGGCAAAAGATATTGCAACGGTACAGATATTAGAGAATCACCAACCTGTAAAAGCACTGAAAGATATCGATTTTTCAACAGATCCGGCAATTAATCTAAAGCTTAAGGAGAGTGCTAAAGGCACGTTCAATTCCGTAGTGCAATTAGGAGGTGGTTATAAACCAATTATGTGGAATGGGGAGGTAACAACCATTTTTTTTGGCCGGAAGTTTCAGACCTTAAACACTTATAAAACAAACAATACAGGTGAAGATGTGTCTGGTGAATTAAAATCGTTTTACGGTGGACTTGAGGCAACTGTATCGCAGTTGGGCATACTGGCCCCGGGAGCTCCTGCCATTGACCGGCAACGCTACCTGAATAATAATGTACATGCCGTATCGGTCAACACGCTGAATGTTTTGAAACATGATTACCAGCTGAACATCAATGGAGCCTACCTGCATGACCGGCAACTTTCCGACGCATCCTCTGTTACCACCTATTATATTAAGGATTCTTCGCCTCTGGTCATCCGGGAACAGAGCAGCGCCTCCAGGAAAACCCGCCAGGTGGATCTTGGAATTGAATTGACGGCCAATACAGAAAAAATGTACCTGAAAAATAACCTTGTATTGGAAGGAAGCCGGAACATAGATCACGGACAGATTTTGCAGTCTGCCGATACAGTCCTGCAAGATTTTTCCGTTCCATCAGCCATCAGGCTCAGGAATACATTTAACCTGGTAAAACCCTTCTCCTCCTTGCGGTTTTCCTGTTCGTCCATCACCGATTTTTCCAATAGTCCTTCTTCTTTGAAAGTAACACCGTTGCTTTATCCCGGCATTTTTGGAACAGATGTTCAAACGGCCCGAGGCTCTTTTCAGGAACTTGACAGCCGACGGTTCTTTACCAACAATTCAGCCAGTTTGTACAAAAAAGTCCGTGACTGGACGTTTTCTCTTTGGGGCAATGCCAACTGGCAGCAGGAACGAATGACTGCCATGTTAAGCCCGCTGGAAGATAATACCAAAAGCATCACTGCTCCGGATTCCCTGCAAAACCATCTTTCGTGGAATAAGCTGGATCTGCACCTTTCACCCGGTGTGACATTTCGGTCTTCGGGAAAATTCCGGTGGGATGCGGGATTACATTGTTCTTTGAATTTCAGGGATATAACTCTAAAGGACTTCATGGAAAACGCCGTATTGCAGCAAATAAGCCGGCTGTACCTGGATCCCAGGCTTAACGTTAACGCCACACTTTCCAACAATCTGAAAATAAGTGCTAATGCCATGACTTCCCATATTACCGGAGGACTGTATGAAATGTACACAGGGTACATTATGACCAATTACCGTACCATCCAAAACCGTTCCGGGATCATAAGTGAATCGCGTTATAGTTCCTGTTCCGTAACCCTTAACTACGGCAATGCTATTCTTTCTCTTTTTGGGGCACTGGATGCTTTGTACTGGGTCAATCATTCCAATGTGTTATATGGAACCGAATATTCAGGGTCGCTCTCACAGCTTACTACTTACGCTTTTGACAATACTTCCCGGGGAGTCCGGACGAATGCCAGTTTTGGAAAGCGTTTTGATGCCATTGCTACAACTGTAACGCTGAAAGGCGGATACAATTATTCTTTAAGGGATATCCTCCGGCAGGGAACTCTTATGAACACTACATACAGGACATACAACGCAGGTTTGGAAATTTTGTCACGGATTGGCGAGTCTGTTGTTGCAGAGTATAGTGGGACCTGGTATAACAGCCATAGCCGGATTGAAAACAGTTCGCAGCAACTGGATCCCATACAGATGATTACACAAAAAGCAACGGCAAAATTTATAATAACCAAAAAGTGGTCCTGTAACCTGTCGGCCGAACACTCATATAACAGCTCCATAACCTCGGGTGACCGGAACATGTTCTTTCTGGATATTCAGACAAGGTATAAAACCAAGCGGTTCGATTACACACTTGAAGCACGCAATTTGTTAAACACAAAAAATTTCAATACGGCCAGCTATTCCGATGTCACCGCCTATATTTACTCTTATACGCTCCGTCCCTTTTCTGTTTTGCTTAAAGTCCGGTTCAGCATCAGATAGCTGAAAAAGAATAATATAACAATAATGCTACTTTGAAGTTTTGTATGAAAAAAGGAATATTAGTGCTTTTCTGCTTACCTGTTTTTTTCTCCTTATGGTCCCAGGAACATGTGTCGTCTTACATTATCTCGGGAACAGTCACGGATTCCCTGGGTATTCCTGTGTCCGGGGCAACTGTAGTGTTGCGTTTTTTTGATACAGACTCGGCAAATGTAGTTGCCTGGGGAGTTACCAACGAAAGGGGATCCTTTGTGTTGAAAAGCGAAGCCGGACATTACGTGTTGAATGTGCGTTTTACCGGTTACAAGGAATGGAATGAACAAATTCAGGTAAGCGGAAATCTTACAACACCTACTGTCATTTTGGAAGAAGACGTACAGCAATTAACGGAGATTACTATAAGGGATACACCCATCAGGTACCGTCCCGATGGTTATATTGTTTCCATGGTCAACAGCCCGATGGCAAAAGACAGGACAAGCATAGAGGTTTTGAATTACCTGCCGGGAGTTTCCGATTTAAAGGTGAACGGGCTTTCTGCAATAGTATATGTGGATGACCGGAAATTGACCTTCTCGGGCGATGATTTGAAGGCGTACCTGGAAGCTATCCCGGCCGGGAACATAACCAGTATAGAAGTCATTCCGGTTTCCGGTGTGGCTTTTTCAGGCAGTTCCCTCTCTGCTATTATCAGGTTAACGCTGAAGAAATTACCGGAAGGGGGCGGTCGTTTTTATGCACAATCTTCTGTGGACGCAGATAAGCAGCGATTTACACCAAAGATCAACGCTACGTTAAGTTACCGCTATAAAGGATTGAGTTTCTCTTCCTATGTTTATGGAAGTACAGGATATTCAATCAGTAATTCGGTAGTAAAAACTGTAAGCGATAATCCGGATATAAAAACGGAACAGCTTATCACCCATGTCAGTCCCTGGAGATTTAGCTTAACCACGGAACAATCCTTACACTATAGGATTAATGACAGACATTCCATAGCTGGTGTTTTCAGTACAAATAATATGTTTCCGGGTTATAATGAGCAAAAAATAGTTGATGAGAGCTATTATAACAATATGATATTAGGCTTTTCATCCGGCAACAAAACAGGTTATGTGAATTACAAAGCAATTTTGAATAAAAAAACAGGATCGGCTTTTTTACTGGTAGCGGAAGTGTCATCCTTAAAGGTGACTAATACAGATGAAGTTGAATTGTTCTCGCTTAATGATAATGTATTGAACCATACGCGCAGGGAGGCTAACTCTGACAGGAAGGCGTTGAATACCTATGGAGATCTTACCCTCAATCTGTCTGAAAAGCACTCCATTGAAACAGGCGCCAAGTTTCTTAAAACGTACTATATAAACCGAGACAATCACTTTACTGAATTGGGAGCGGAGTGGGATTTTGATCTCTCGGCAAGTGAAAATATCCATTATCAAGAGGATATTTTGGCAGGATACCTGAACTACCGGGGTTCTGCCGGGGATAGATTTACCTTTACGGCAGGTATCCGTGCAGAAAGAGCACACTTTGAACAACTGAACAAATATACCGGAAGTACAATTGATTATTCCGGAACAGATATTTTGTGGGCAGCCAATGCCAGGTATGCCATCAACCAGAAAAAAGGGTATTTCGTTAACGTTTCTTATGCCAGCAAGGTTAACAGGCCGTCACCACACTTGCTTGATCCTTACATTCACTGGGATTATGCCAATGAATATTCCACGGGGAATCCAAACCTGAAACCTTATATCACTCATACTGTTCAATTCATAACTCAGTTGGCACGAAGTTATACTGTAACGGCCAGGTTTTCCCATGCCGTAAACACGTACGATTTTGTTTCAGAACTCTCTGCCACAGGGGACAGCATTATTTCCAGACCTGTGAATGTATCTAAAAATACTTCGTACACCTTGAATGCATCTACAAGCCAACAAGTATTCCCATGGTGGCGTTTGGCAGTACATGCCAACATGACTTTTTCTGACGTACACACCCAAACTTACGGACGGACTTTGACTTCTTATATCCTGATATCCGCCAACAATATGTTCTATCTTGAGAACGATTGGGGTTTATCGTTGGGATAACATTAGTTACTATTAACGGCGGGGTGCAGAAAAGCTTCCGTGATGGAAAGTGGGTCCTGAGATCAGAGATATTTTACAGGAACCGCACACATAAAAAAAGTCTTTTCGACAATGGATATTCAGAAAGAACTACGTTGTCGCCCCGGGTAGGTGTTATGATTTCGCTCCGGTGTAATCTGGATTTTGGCAAAAAAGGCCTGCGGGTGGAACGGGGAACATCAGACAGAGAAGCACAAAATCGAATAGGTGATTCATGAT
>DUNA01000069.1 GCA_012839605.1 Bacteroidales bacterium | reverse complement strand
TGTGTTAAGCCTGCCGCTAGCGTTCATCCTGAGCCAGGATCAAACTCTTCATTGTACAAAAAAAAATGACTAGCTTATCCTGTTACAAATCATTCCTTGTTAAAAGAAATTGACTATACTCTTTGTACTTGTTGTACGCTTCCAATCTTGTCAATGAACTTCCTCAAATGAGGGTCCCTTATCAAAAGGGGCTGCAAAGATAAGGTTTTTATTTTTGTATAACCAAATATTTAATCAAAAATTAAACAAAATTTATGCCTATCTTTGAAGTTCTCTATATTTAACAGCATATGCAAGACAAAATTCTAGTAATTATTCCTACTTATAATGAGAAGGAAAACGCAGAGAAAATCATTCAAAGCGTATTTGAATTAGATGAACCCATTCATATTCTGATAGTTGACGACAATTCTCCGGATGGCACGGCGGAAATCGTACGTTCCCTCATTCCCAAACACCCTGAAAGATTGCATTTGATAGAGCGTGAAGGGAAATTGGGACTGGGCACTGCCTATTTGACAGGTTTTACGTGGGGATTGGACAGAGATTACAACTACCTTATAGAAATGGATGCCGATTTTTCCCACGATCCCAAGGATCTGCCTCGTCTTGTCAGCGCTTGCCGCGATGGAGCCCAAGTATCTATAGGATCCCGGTATAGCAAGGGCATAAGCGTTGTGAATTGGCCTATCGGGCGGGTACTCATGTCTTGGTTCGCCTCTTATTATGTAAGAAAGGTGTTGCGTATGCCTATATACGACTGTACAGCCGGTTTTATCTGTTACCACCGCAGTGTATTGGAACGTATTCCTTTTGAATGGGTCAAAATGAAAGGCTACGGTTTTCAGATTTCCATGAAATACTTTGCTTACAAATTGGGCTATAACGTAGTGGAAGTTCCGGTAATTTTTGTTGACAGAACAGAAGGCACTTCAAAAATGAGTAGCGGAATATTTGGAGAAGCATTCTGGGGCGTACTCAAACTCCGTTTTAAAAAATTTCCTAAGAAGTAGACGTTGTAAATCTGCTGTATGTATACAATCATCCAACATGCAAGTATAGTAAACGAAAGGTCGGTACGGATTGGGTGTGTTGTTCTGAAGGGAAAATACATTGAAGCTCTTATCTACAACAATCCCACAAAAGAAGAACTTGTAAAGAAGTACGGTCCGTCTTCTGCTTATATAGATGCTTCCGGACAATACCTCATACCCGGTATTGTAGACGACCAAGTCCATTTTCGAGAACCGGGACAGCCGGAAAAAGGGACTATGGAAACAGAAAGCCGAGCTGCTCTTTTAGGCGGCGTCACCTCTGTATTCGATATGCCCAACAACGTACCGGCTGCAACAACCGTCTTGGCCTTAGAAGAAAAGTACAAACGCGCTGCAAAAAGCATGTATACCCATTATGCTTTTTACATGGGAGCCACTAATACGAATGAGAAAGAAGTGCTCTCAAAGGATTTGCCCGGTTGCGGTTTGAAAATTTTTATGGGCTCTTCTACCGGTAATATGCTGGTTGACGATCCGGAGGTTCTGAACATCTATTTTAAAGAATTCAAGGGCCTTATTGCTACGCATTGTGAAGACGAAACCGCAATCCGTGAAAACCTGAAAGCGGCACGTGCCAAGTACAACGAAGACATCCCTTGGATAGAACACGGCACCATCCGTAGCCGCAAAGCCTGTATTTCTTCTACAACAGATGCTATAGAAATGGCTTTAAGGCACAAAACAAAATTGCATATACTCCATGTTTCCACAAAAGAAGAGATAGGTCTTATAACCTCTGCACGGCGTGTTTTTGATGGAATCAGTTGTGAAGCCGCCTTGCCTCATATTTGGTTTTCAGAGGAAGATTACCGGGAGCACGGGTCGCATATAAAGTGCAATCCTGCCCTGAAAACGCCGTCAGACAGAGATGCCATCCTTCAAGGTATAGAAAACAGATGGATACAAGTCATAGGTTCTGACCACGCTCCACATACGTTGGCAGAAAAACAAAACAAATACGAAAAAGCCCCTTCCGGCATTCCTCTTATACAACACACGTGCAACATGCTTATGGAGCTTGTGGCTCAAGGACGTTTGTCTATAACGCACCTTGCAGAAGCTTGTAGTCACGAACCGGCCCGTTTGTTTGGCCTTAGAAATAGGGGATTTATTCGGGAAGGGTATTATGCAGACCTGGTATTGGTAGACCCCGGCAAAAGACATCTTGTCACAAAGCAGTCATTAGAAACCGGTTGCCAATGGAGTCCGTTGGAAGGATTTGATTTTTCTTCTTCCGTAACGCATGTGTTCGTAAACGGAACCTTGGCGGTCAAAGACAACAACATTATTGAAAAACCTTCTGTAACAGCGCTTCTTTAAAATGAACAAACAACGTGCAAGAGCTTATTTGTTTATTTGTACCACAGTCATCTTCTGGGGTATTTCATTCTTCTGGACCAGCAAGTTGCTAAAAGCACAAATCCCAATATTTTTTCTGATTTTCACCAGAATCACCTTGGCCGCATTGATCCTTTTTGTGGCGGGCCGAGTTTTTGGCCTGATTGAAAAGCTCAAGAAAAAAACAGACTTGCTCTGGTTTTTTGGACTGGCGCTTATGGAGCCGTTCTTTTACTTTGTTGGTGAGAATTACGGGTTGAAATTCACAGACAGTCCCAGTCTTACATCTGTAATTATATCCAGCATACCTATTTTTGGTTTGATTGCAGGCGTAACGTTCTACAAAGAAAAGGTAAACACCTTGAACATCCTGGGAATTTTCCTTACGGTACCCGGGCTGTTGTTGGTAGTTTTTGGAAAATGGGGCTTTCAATTGACCAACGGCGCAGACGGAACCGGTACCAACATGCCTTTGGGCATTGCGTTTTTGTTTATGTCGGTGGTAGCAGCGGTAGGACATACGGTCATTATTAAAAGGATGACCATGCATTACAATGCGTTTACCGTCACCTTCTATCAACACGCAATAGGCGCTCTCTATTTTATTTTGCCCATGCTTTTGTATGATGTACCTAAGATGGATGTACCGGCCGTTTTGACCGATTGGAATTTCTGGTATCCCATCCTGATGCTTGCCGTATTCTGTTCCAGTATAGCATTCTTCTTGTTTACTCTAGCTGTTAAGGAGTTGGGCATTACCAGAACGAATACGTTTACAGCCATTATTCCTATTATAACGGCGGCTGTAGGAGTCATACTGGGATTGGAAAACATCGTATGGCTTCAGGCAAGCGGCATTTTTGTAGTAGTGGGAGGCGTTATTTTGTCTCAGTTGCCTTCACGCGGTTCTGCACGTTCCAAACGCAATTGAATTCTGTTTCTTTCCGTATCTACGCTCAGCACTTTAACCGTCACGTGCTCATGCAACTTGATTACATCTAGTGGATTGTGTACGTACTTGCGCCCCATTTGCGATACGTGGATCAACCCGTCTTGACGGATGCCTATGTTCACAAACGCTCCAAAGTGCGTGACGTTGCTGACAATCCCCGGCAGGACCATCCCCTCTTTCAAATCTTCGATTGAGGCAATGGAGTCGTCAAATTCCCACACTTTTATGATTTGCCGAGGGTCTCGGCCCGGCTTGTCCAACTCTTTCATAATGTCCAGCAACGTAGGCATGCCGGCCTCTTCTGTGACGTATTTTTTTACATCCACGCGGCTGCGCAACTCCTGCGAAGCAACCAGCCGGTCTACGGTGACGTCCAAATCTTTGGCCATTTGCCGAACTATAGGATAACTTTCCGGGTGGACTCCCGTGTTGTCCAAGATGTCTGAAGCTTGGGGAATGCGTAAAAAACCGGCACATTGCTCAAAAGCTTTTGCTCCCAGCCTCGGCACTTTTTTTAATTGTGCTCTTTTGGTAAAAGGTCCGTTTTCTTTTCTGTATTCCACAATATTCCGAGCCAAGGCGGGTCCCAACCCGGACACGTACGTCAACAAGCGATGGCTGGCGGTGTTCAGATTTACCCCTACGTGGTTGACACACAGTTCTACCGTTTGATCCAAGCCTTCTTTGAGCAACGTTTGGTTGACATCGTGCTGGTACTGCCCCACTCCCAAAGATTTGGGATCTATTTTCACCAATTCTGCCAAGGGATCCATAAGCCTCCTGCCTATAGATACAGCTCCTCTGACCGTTACGTCGTAGTCAGGAAACTCTTCACGTCCTGCCGGAGATGCCGAGTATACGCTGGCGCCGTCTTCGTTGACGGAAAAGATTTGGATTTTATGGGGAAAAGCTATTTTCTTGAGAAATTGTTCTGTTTCTCTGCCGGCCGTTCCGTTTCCTACGGCAATGACTTGAATTTTGTAAGCTTCTACCAGTTGCGTTATTTTGCGCATGGATTGGCTCCGTTCGTTTGCCGGCGGGTGCGGGTAGATGGTGTCGTTGTGAAGCAATTCGCCTTGTTCGCTCAAACAGACGACCTTGCATCCCGTACGAAATCCCGGGTCTATGGCCAATACGCGTTTTTGGCCCAAGGGAGGAGCCAACAGCAGCTGTCGCAAATTTTCGCGGAATACGTTTATGGACTCTTTATCTGCCTTTTCTTTGTATTCGTTGAGTATTTCGTTCTCTATGGAAGGATGAATCAATCTGCGGTATGCATCGGTCAAGGCCTCTTTCATCTGCCAAAGCGCATCTGCCTGACCGATTTCCCGTCCGGATCTGTGCTCCGGGGTAAGAAACTGTTTTTCTGCCTGTACCAACGGCGCCTCTTCTCTGTGCGGCCTGAGGGCAATGGATACCACGCCTTCTTTTTGAGCCCTCAACAAGGCCAACAACCTGTGGGGCGCCATGGAACTGATTCTTTCTGTGTAATCAAAGTAGTTCCTGTATTTGTCTCCTTCTTCTTCTTTGTCCTTCTGTACTTTGGAAACGAGTACGCCGTCCTGCCTGTATAGATATCGGATTTTTTGGCGCAAAGTGGCTTCTTCGCTTACTTTTTCTGCAATGATATCACGAGCACCGGCCAAAGCCGCCTGCACATCTTCCACTTCTTGCGTTACGTATTTTTCTGCCAACTGACTGCAATCGCCTTTCCAGCCGTCCATAATATCCAGGGCCAACGGTTCCAACCCTTTGTCACGTGCCACAGAAGCCCTCGTCTTTCTCTTAGGTCTGTAGGGCAAGTATAAGTCTTCCAAACGGCTCATCTCCCAGCAATCTTCAATAGCTGCGCGCAATTGAGGTGTCAATTTTTCTTGTTCCTCAATGGAACGCAAGATGGTTTCTTTGCGTTTGGACAGTTCTACAAACTTGTCCCACAATTCTTTAATGCCGGCAATGCGGACTTCGTCCAAAGACCCGGTAGCCTCTTTTCTATACCTGCTCACAAAGGGGATGGTGGCTCCGTCTGCAAGCAATGTAACGGTATGTTCCACCTGCCACTCTTTGATGTGCAGCTGAGAAGCTATAAGCTCTATATGTTTTTTATTCATGGGATACTTGAGATAACTGTTCTCTGTAGGCTGAAAAAATACGCGATTTTGAAACAAAACCCAAATACTTATATTCGTGGTCCAAAACCGGTAAATTCCATGCACCGGAGCGTTCAAATTTTTCCATAACGCTTTCCATACGCTCGTCTTCAAAGACATGGTCTAACGGACGGTGCATCAATTCGCTCACAAATACTGTCGCGTACAATTCCCGCTGAAACATAATGGGACGGATGTCGTCCAAAGTGACAATACCTTGCAGGCGTCCATCTTTATCTGTTACGGGGAAAAGGTTTCGTTTGCTCTTTTCAACTACTTTCACCAGTTCTTCCAAAGAAAAGTCCGGGTGGATGGTCACAAAATCGCTCTCTATGATATCCGATGTTTTCAATAAGGTGAGCACGGCTTGGTCGCTGTCGTGTGTAAGCAATTTGCCTTCTTTGGCCAATCGTTTTGTGTAAATGGAGTACGGTTCAAAATTGCGAACGGTGACGAAGGAACAGACGGCCGTAATGATCAAAGGCATGAGCAATTGGTACCCGCCCGTCAACTCGGCAATCAAGAAAATGGCCGTAAGCGGCGCCTGCATGACACCGGCCATCAACCCTGCCATACCTACGAGCGCGAAGTTGGATTCCGGCAGCACAGATATGCCGGTCAAGTTCAAGATGCGGGACAGCACAAAACCTAAGACGCCTCCCATAAAGAGCGTGGGGCCGAACGTGCCGCCCACGCCTCCGCCGGCGTTGGTGAAAGACATGGCAAAGACTTTCAATAACAACACAAGCGAAAAGAACACAGGAATAAACCATGCGCTGTTGCTCAGAGGCCCGTATATGAGACTGTCTACGGCTCCTTCCACGTTGTTGTTCAACAAAGCCGAGAGCGAACCGTATCCTTCTCCATACAATGGAGGGAAAACAACTATCAGAAGTCCCAAAGCCACCGCCGATATAGCCCAACGTTTGTATTGGTTTTTGATTCCGGAAATGCGGCTTTCCATAAAGAGCGTAGTCCTTGTAAAAAACAAGCTGACAAAACCGCAGATGATTCCCAGCAACAAATAGTACGGGATGTTGGCTAAGAGAAAAGGTGCAGTGGAGCTGGCAAAACTTACGTCTGCACCTGTAAGCAGAGAAGATACGGCAGTTGCCGTAATGGAAGCCGTCAACAAAGGAATGATGGAGCCCAATGTCAAATTGAACAAGAGAATTTCAAAGCAAAACAAGACACCGGCCAAGGGAGCCTTGAAGATGCCGGCAATGGCTGCCGCAGCCC
>DUNA01000068.1 GCA_012839605.1 Bacteroidales bacterium | reverse complement strand
GCTGGAACTCTATAATGTGTCCAAACGGATAGTTGGGCAGGTACATGGGGCTGTTGATCATATGCGAATAGATGGCCAACAACGGCGAATCTTTATGACCTAAAACAGGTTCGTAATAAAGATTCCATACCGTACGGGCTTTTTCCAACACGGCTTCTTTCAATTGAGCAGCCGTAGCTTTGGGGTTATCGTACAGCCATTGCCATACGTACATATCTACAAGAGCTACTCCCATGATTTCATAGCAACCCCAAAAAATATCCAATACGGTCTTGTCGTCCATTTTTTGCCTGGGATATCCCAGCAACTGCAAATCACGCTTTTGGAAAATAAAAGCCAAGGCCTCTGTAAAAGCCGTGTTGGGCACCCCGTGCAACAAGTAGTGGTCTACGTGGTACAAGCTTAAGGTCTGCTCCACATTGTGACCAAATTCGTGTACGGCAATGTTGTATCCCTTGTAATCCATGCCGCCGCTGCCTATACGCGTTCGTAACCGAGCCGGTTCCCAACGGCCCGTTGCGCCCCAAGCATGTCCCGATCCCCGGGCCGGCTCTACCACAATACGTTGAGCCAATTCAGCTGCTTGTTCTTTTGTAAAGCCTATCGTTTGCAACATACGGGGCATATCTTGACGGAACGCTTCTGCATGCGGATACTTTTTCCTTGTCAAGGCCGTCAATTCGTCTTCCGTTACGGCCGTTCGGCTCTTGAAACCGTCGTACCAAATATCAAACGGCTCCAAAGACCTGCCCAGGTTTTTCTCTATAAGCCCGGCCACTTTTTTGACCTGCTCTGATGAGACCAGGTGTACAAACAAATCTTCAATTTCCTGTGCAGAGATTTCCATATCCCTTTCAAAATTCCGGATAATGGCCGTTGGCATGTTCGGATGGTACGCATCTCTACTCTGCTCTACGCGAAATGTAGCCAACAGGTGTTCGTACCGTGTAGTCCCTTCCGGTGCCGTTTTTCTTTCTTTTCCGTCTTCAAAAACCGTATTGGACCAAGGTTTCCAATCGTATTGGGCGTTGTTGACTACGCAGGCAGGAATGTCCTGGCAAACAATATGTTCCATCACTTTTTGGATCATTTTCTGTTTTTCCAGAGCATCCGGAACAGGCGCATAATTGGATTTGATTTCATCCCTCAAATTCCAATGCGACAGCAACACCATATCTTCCGGGAACAAACGGCGTCCGTCTTCCGTAAGCAGATTGCCCATTACGATGTTGTATGCGGCAATATAATTTTCAGCATCGCCCAGCACGCGAGCCATCTCTTGATTTAAGGCAGCCGGAGTTCTGTGTGTAAAAAAATCTCCCAGACGGGCATACGCCCATTCTTGCCGAGTCCATTCTTTGCCTTGTGTGTTTTTTTCTTCCAAGCTGTAATTGGGGAAATTCAATGTACAGATGAACGCCACTTTGTTGTGGTACATATCTTCCATGAAGTGTGCAGAAGGACTGTAGCCTCCAAAAATCAGATCGATGTTTGTAAGGGCTTCTCCTTGCAAATGAACAGGTTTTTTCAAAGCCACGCTCAGCTGGTTGGCCGTACCCCTGATTTGCTCAAAGGCTACCGACAGCTTGCGAAACAACGTTTCTTTTTCAGCTTCTGTTGTACAAAAATGTTCTAGACAAAAAGTGGTAAAATCTTCCCGGCTTCCGTCTTCCTCCCTCCACAACGCCGCCGTTTGACGTACGCCTTGTTCGGCTTGTTCATACAATTCCACCCCGCTATCTATGCGGGATAATACCGTTTCTATGGTACTTTCGTTGATGTTGCTCATACTTGTTTTTGTTTGTTGACTGTGACATGATATCAGCACAGTACATAACAGCAATCCAATTGTTTTTTTCATATGTTTTCCTCCCATAAGGTTGCGTGAATAATCCATTTTGCATCTTTACCGGCTTTGCGACCGGTCGTCCCAAATAATACGTCTGTTCCCCCATCTATTATACCGGTTTTCTTACGCCATACATCCACCGAAAGAGGGAAGTTACGTACTTTCATTTGCGCACTTGGAAAGGCAGCAGCCAACTGTTTTATGTGTGATGACGCAAACGGAATGAGCTGATGAATCCGATACGTTTTTCCGGGAAAGCCGGCAACAAATTCGTCAGACACGTACAAATGGCTGTGCCGATGGAATTTTTCCAGGCCAAACCGAACGGCCGGCAACGCAAAAGCACCTGCCTTGAGCAAAGAAGCATCCGGTTCGTACAAAAAATCTCCTTCTTTGGGTATTCCATATGTTTCACTGCTCTGTAATGCCTGAGCGGCGGCCATTTCTTCTTCCCGGTAAAAGGAGAACCCAACCGAACACACCACAAGGGGCGCTCCCGTGTCGTTTTCCTGTTTTTCTAACAAAAACAGCAGTTCTTTGCACTCGTTCTTGAATGAAACCACATGCACCTGCGTAGTACGCGGCAACAGTTCCAGTGTACGGGTTATGTCTTCCATCGGTGCTATTTTCACCAAAAAAGCGGCGGCGTGTTTCAATACGGTTGCTGCCAGTTGCGTAACATCCGGACGGTAAGAAGCCAGGCCGCGGATGCGCGCACCTTCCTTCCCTCTGCGCGAAGGATCTGCGTAGGCTAGATCTGCGTAAGGCCGTGTGTGTCCTTCTTCCCAAAGCGCCTCGGCACTCCTGTGCACCACCTCTATGCGATCGGATTTCTGCAATACCTGAAAGTTGTGCCGAGCCGCTTGGCACAACCGTTCGTCCTCCTCGGCATAAAGGACTTTTTGACCGGCAGCAGCAAAGTAATACGCATCTACACCAAGCCCTCCCGTCATATCTACAACCGTTCCCCGGTCTTTCAAGAACCTCTCTTTGTAACGGGCCGCTTCTGCAGAAGAGGCTTGCTCTACAGCCTGCAGAGATGGAATGTAGATGTCTTTGCACGCATACCATTCAGGTATCTTGTGTTTGATTTTTCTACGGCCCTCTATCTGCACTACGCATTTGGGGACATCCACGTCCGGGTATTTGTGTGCTGATAAAAGAAGACCGTGTACATCCTGATGCAGGTGCTCCCTAACAAAACGGACTTCACGGTCTGTCAACATGGTTATTCTCCCAAAAGATAACGTGTCCAAAAGGCCGTTTCTTCTGCTGCAGAAAAAACACCTTGGTACCCTCTGTACCCGTGGCGTGCACCCGGGTATATCATAAATTGGAAATGTTTGTTGTGTTTCATCAGTTCGTCTACCAAACGCACGGCGTTCTGATAATGCACGTTGTCGTCGGATGTCCCGTGTGTAATCAGCAATACGGACGGCCCGTGCGTAGCATACGTATGGCAATGCTCCAATACGGAACCGTCTTTGTATCCTTCCGGATTGTTCTGCGGCGTATCCATAAAACGTTCCGTATAATGCGTGTCGTAGAACATCCAATCAAAAACGCCGGCTCCTGCAATGCCGTACGGAAAATAATCTCCTGCCGTACATACGGCCATGGCTGTTATGTAGCCTCCGTAGCTGAAACCGGTAATACCTACTTTCTTTTCATTTGCTTTGCCCGTTTCCCGCAAATAGTCTATCCACAATTTGTAATCGTGCAATTCCCATTTGCCCAGCTTTCTATACATCATGTCCAGGCCTTTTTTGCCGCAATGGCCGCTGCCTCTATGGTCCATGGCAATTTGTATGACACCTTCTTTGGCCCAATGGTATTTTCCGGCAGGCGACACCCATCGGTCCATGACAGATCCGCTGTTGGGACCTCCGTAAATGTTCACGAGCACAGGGTATTTCTTCCCTTCTTCCATATGAAGCGGCCACGTAATGACAGCCGGCAGCGTAAAGCCGTCTTCTGTGGTCAAGTAATGCATTTCAGATACAGGAACATTGCCTGCCGCCCGTTCCTTATCGTACGCGTCTCCTTTTGCATCGGCCAGAGTACGCAGATACCCTTTTTTCGTACTGAACAACATCAATTGTGAAGGTGTGGATGCGTTGGACCCCACAGCCACAAAATGTGCGTAATCAGGAGAAAAAAGCACATTGGCGTAATGAAGATCTCCCTCCGTCAGGGGTTGCACCCTGTTGCCTATGTCTTTCCGAGCTTGTGTTATGGGCGTACGGTATACGTGGGAGCGAGTGGAAACATCCCTTCTAGCCGAATAGTACACGTACTGCTCTTTTGGATCTGTGCCGTGGAAGGTCAATCCCCAGTTTTCTCCGTCTGTCAATCGCACAAACGGTTTGCCCTCTGTAGTTCCGTAATAAATGTGTTGCCATTTTTCAAAGTCGCGGACCACAAGGAAACCCTTTTGTAAAAAATGAATGTTATCAATCCAATTCAGCCACGTTTCTTGTTCTTCTTGGTACATGATGGCGCCTTTTCCGTTGTCAGGACTCAAGGCGTACAATTTTAATACGTTCTGCTTTCTGTTCATCCACTGCACCAACAGCGTCTCTCCATCCGGTGTCCAATAAGGCTTTCCAAAGTATTGATCTGCCGTTGGATCAAAATCTGCCCACACAATATGTCCTTCCCGTTCCATATCCAAAATCCCAATTTGTACTTGAGGATTTTCTTCCCCGGCTTTTGGATAACGTGTTTCTTCCAAATACCCGTCTTGACCGTCTGCCACGTATATGGGAAACATAGGTACGTTTGTGTCGTCGCAGCGGAAAAAAACAATACGCCGGCTATCGGGCGACCACCAGAAAGAACGGTACCTGCTAGCCCTTCCCAAGATTTCTTCATAGTATACCCAAGAGGCCCAACCGTTGAGCACCGTTTGGCTTCCGTCAAACGTATGTCTTGTTGTGTTGCCGGTTTCTATTTCCTTTGTATACAAATCGTTATGCAACGTAAAGGCTACCCTTTTGCCGTCCGGAGAAAGCGTTGGATTTTTGGCCTCTTTATCCAAATTCCATCCGTCAAGATCGGTTGGTATTGAAGACGGCCTCTCCACGGCTTCCCTTTTACCGGTACGTATGTTCTCTTTATAAAACGAAGGTTTCTGCATTGTTCCCGAATACAAGAGCAACGTGTTTTTGTCTTCCCAGGAAAGAGGCATATCTATAGACTTCACCAGTCCTTCCGGTGGTACATGGCGTTCAATACGTTCCTGCGCATGAGATATATACGAAAAACAGAAAAGAGTAAGGAGTGCGATAACGAGTCGTTTCATAGATATAATGCATTATAAGTTAATCAGAATCAATTCTTCCGTGGCCCGTGTGAAAGCGGTGTAATACCACTGAAGTACATCGGCATTACAAATATCACCAAAAAAAGCTTTATCCACAAACACGGCTTTCCATTGGCCTCCTTGGGCTTTGTGGCACGTGATGGCATAGGCAAATTTCACCTGCAATGCATTCATGTACAAATCTTCTCTAATGGCTTTGTAGCGTTTTCTTTTATTTTTTATAGTCATGTAATCTTCAGATACGCCTTCGTACAATTTTTGCTGCTCTTCCCTGGTCAAGGCCGGGGATTGACTATCTAGCGTATCCAAAAGTATATGAACATCCAGTTCTATGTCCTTGTAATCGGGGAATCTAAGAAGGGCTTTGGCAAAGCGAAAACCGTACCGTTCTGTAAAATTGCGTATGCGCAGCACTTCGGCTATGTCTCCATTGGCTATGAAATCCATTTCCGGAACTTCATCCACAAAGTGGTAGCAATTCTTAACGACCATCAGACGGTCTCCTTTCGTTATTTCTTCTTCCTTGAATAAAATATTTTGTCGGATTCCTTGGTTGTACCTGTTAGCCCGTTTGTTTGATCTGCACAGCACTACTACTTCTTCTTGACCGTACGTATCAATGGCTCGGATCAGTTCTTCTATCAGTTCGCCCGAATGGATGCGTTTGATATCATGAAAGCCCTCTGTCTTCCACTGCGGAAGACAGAAGTTTTCAGCCATCAAGTTGTCTCTGAT
The DNA here is from genome assembly GCA_012839605.1 of Bacteroidales bacterium. GTDB lineage: Bacteria > Bacteroidota > Bacteroidia > Bacteroidales > UBA932 > DMER64. The sequence goes on along the minus strand of DUNA01000068.1, from coordinate 6,730 downwards.
TTGTGTGGCGTTGTATAAAATACCGGAATCTAAAGATTGACGAAGGACTTCTTTCATTTCCATATAGACCACACCGCCATAAACCTCTAATCGGTCGGGATCCAAAGCCGGTGAGCGATCCATTCCCACAGGCGGCAATTGTGCGGCATCTCCCATCAACAACAAACGGTTCCCCTTGCCACTGAAAACAAAGGTCATCAAATCCTCCAACAAGTTTCCACTCCCAAAATGAAGGCCTCCGCTCCTGTCGGATAACAAAGAGGCTTCGTCCACAATAAAAAGCGTATTGTTTTTCTTGTTGTGCTGCAATTCAAAAACACCAAAACCTGCTTCATCTGCTCCGGCTGAAGTTTTTTGTCTGTATATGGCTTTGTGAATAGTAAAAGACTGAGTATCTGCATACCCCATCATTACTTTTGCCGAACGTCCTGTAGGTGCCAGCAACACGGCTTGAATACCTAAAGATTCCATGGCTCCCGTAACTGCAGCCATAGCCGTTGTTTTCCCCGTTCCTGCATATCCGTTCAGCACAAAAATGGTATCATTCCCCATCAAAAATGCGGCCATCAGATGAAAGAACACAATTTGGTCTTCAGAAGCTTTAAACGGAATGGCCGATAAAAATTGTGATACAATAAACTCTTCCGCTTTCATAGGAGGCAAGATACTACTTTCCCGAGGCAAATAAAATAAAGAAACCAAATAATTCTTTACGCCCAATGATCATAGTTAAGGACAAAACAAATTTTGAAAAACCGTTGAGAGCACTGTAATTACTCATAGGTCCCACCCTTCCGAAACCGGGTCCCACATTGCTTAGATGAGCTACAGAGGCAGATAAGGCTTCTTTGAGTTCTATGCCTGCTGCTGCCAGCAAAAGTGCAACGACAAAGAAAACCAAAAGGAAGAGAACGATAAACAGATTGACAGCAGACGATACATCCAGGTCTATTGTCTGACCGCCTACGTGGGCCTGGACAACAGAGCGGGGATGCAATCTTTTTGTTATTTGAGCCCTTATGGAGTGAAATGAAATCAACATCCTGTCTGCTTTAATGCCTCCGGCGGTAGAACCGGAGCAACCTCCTTGAAATATAACAAAAAACAACAGCAACAGGGATAAATTGGGCCACAAGGAAGTGTCGGAAGAAGAAAAACCTGTAGTAGATACCAGTGAAAACGTCTGAAAAAGACCGTGCCGCAGAGACGTGCCCAAAGAATTGTAAGTCCCTCCTATCCAAAGATTCAAAGAAATCAACAACCCAATTGACAACGTAGAAAAAATATAATATCGTGTGACTGGTGATTTCAACAGGGACATTGATTTTCCGGTAATCAAAAGAAAAATCATCCCAAAATGAAGTGAGGAGACAACCATAAAAACCATCACAATAGTTTCAATAGCCACATTGTCGTAAGAGGACAAACCCGCGTTTTTTGTACTGAAGCCGGCTGTAGCTATCGTAGTGAAGGAATGACAAATGGCATCAAATACATTCATTCCTGCCAAACTCAACAGGAGGGTTTCCAATAAAGTAAGGCCAAAGTATACGAAGGCTATAACACGCACCGTCTCTTTTGCCTTGAATCTATAGGTCTCTTGGGAAAAAGCAGGCGTTTCTATACGGGAAAGCCTGAGCCTGATGGCGCTCGGTTCCGGAAAAATCAGTAACACAAAAAAAATCACACCTATGCCCCCAATCCATTGAGTAGAGGCGCGCCAGAAAAGGAGTGAATGCGGCAACGCTTCAATGTTCGTTAAAACAGTACCTCCTGTTGTAGTAAAACCACTCACGCTTTCATACCATGCATTGATCAACGAAAATTCACCTCCCCAAAGCAGATAAGGAATCATACCGAACAAACAAGAAAACAGCCACGAAAAAACAGCTATGACATACCCTTCGCGTATGGTTATTTCTTCTTGTTTTCTTGTAAAAACAAAAGGTAAAGAACCAATAACTGCCGTGATGAGGACCGAAACTAAAAGAGGAGTAAAACCTTTGTCAAAACCGTACAGCACAGATACTACCACAGCTATAAGCATAAAGAGCGCATTGAGCAGCAATACCAGACCAATATTTCTTGCAACGATGGCAATTCTCATGATTCATTGTTTGGAATGCAAATCTAGAAAAAAACGCCATACGTTATCTGCCTGCTGGTACGATCGGATTCTTTCAGGAAGATTGCATACGGTCATGTCTTTATAGATTCCACCCGTAACGCCTTCTAATGCAGTATGCGTTGCCAAATAGAGAGAAGTGGCCGCTCCTTGTTCCGGCGTTCTGATCAAAGGTCTGAACAAAACATCTGCCAAAGGGTCTATCCATTTATGTATGTTGATGATGGGTGTGTCCACCACACCGGGATCTACCATATTGACGGTTATGCCGTCCTTTTCCCACAACTCAGACAATCGTAAGCAAAGAAGGGTAAGTGCCAGTTTGGAACAGGCATACTGCCTGAAACGGTTATATCTTATAGGCGGATAAGGGAAAAAATCAGGTATGGAACCGTAATACAATACCACAGAAACGGTAGTTACTACCCTGCTGCCCGGCTTGAGCAGCGGTCGCAACATATACGTAAAAAGCGTGGGCCCCAGACAGTTGACCATATTATGCATTTCGTACCCTTCGTTCGTATTTTCCCTTTTGTTTCCCAACATGCCGGCATTGTTTATTAACACATCCAGACGAGTTTCTTTTTGCAAAAGGTATTGCGTTGCTTTTTTAATAGACGTTACGGAAGATAAATCCATTTCTAAAGACTCCACACGCTCTCGGCCGTACTCTTGAAGCATTTGATTATAAAAAGCCAATGATCTGTCACTCTTACGGAAAGAAAGAATAACCCGGTATCCCGATTGAATCAATGTTGTACAAAGTATCCTTCCAATGCCTCCGTTTGCACCGGTTACCAGAGCTACAGGGAAATCGTTCGCTTTCATCAACCCGTTGTTTTAAAACTTATGTTAATAAATAAAAGGGAACACACGCTTCTTAGGACTGTTTTCCATCTGTTCGCCAAACTTTTCCAAATACGTATTGTAAATGGCATGTGCCCTTGGAACAAGATTGGCAAAAGTCCATATAAAAAACACAAATCCGCTATACGACCATGTAAGAATAGCAAAACCAAGCCACTCCACAATTTCTCCAAAATAATTGGCACTAGTCACGTACGAAAACAAGCCTTTTTCCGGTAAATAATGTTTTGTATCTCCTTGTGCCCTCAGTTCTCTTATGACTTTATCCGAATAAATATTTATTCCCATCCCTGCTATAAAAAGAGATACTCCCAACAAGAAACGAATGTCTGTAAGCCATGTGATGGGATACCTGTCTGCCGGAGCCAAATAAAAAATCCAGTGTCCTTGCATAAGAGCGTTGGCTACATTAAACACCATTCCCATCAACATGATAAGGATAGGCATCCGATTCTTCCCTCTTATGAGCCATGGAAAGACAAATGATCTTTGCAGGTAATGCATCTGAAACAACAAGAAAAAAATAAACGGAACCGTATTCCATCGGACAGGAGAGGCAACCCACAAATAGCACATCACAATAAAGACAGGCGCCTCCATGAGCATCCAAGCCAATCTGTTGGGAAGAGTGGCCCCCCATTTTTCATTCAACAAAATTCCATAACCTGCTTTTATTTTATAGAGCGCTACAAAGACCACAGCGGCTAAAATCACCATGATGTGCAGTACCAGTTGAAAGGTATCGGGTGAAATATTCATAAGGCACAAATGTAATAAATATTTGTATTTTTGTCTTATGAGGGTTTTGTTTCGCTTTATACACTTTGGATTTCTTGCCTTCGTTTTGTTCTCTTGTGCCGAGAAGGGAAAAAAACAAGAACAAAAACTACCTGAATACGAGTCCGGTACCGTGCCTGCCCCCATAACGTCAGCAGAGGAAATACGAAAATATCAAGTACTGCATTATTGGGACCTTTTCCCGTTTAACGATATCCGTTCCGTTCAACAAGAAGGGTATGCGGAAAAAGCGTTTACCCATTTTGTGCAATTGTTGCAAGGTGCTGACCTGCAACTGGCCACACAAGGCATAGTGCGTATGGTTTCCGGTATTGACAGAGCAGGAAAAACAGACACGGTTCAAAAACGTGTTCTGCTCAGATTTCATGAAATGGCAGAGCATTTTTTTCACCACCCCAACTCTCCCTTTAGGGATGATGAATTGTACATACCTGTATTGGAATATTTTGTATCAAGCCCGTTGCCGGATGCCTTGGAAAAAGTCCGCCCCTCGTACCTCTTACATGCCGCCTATAAGAACCGCGTAGGATCTTCTGCAGCAGATTTTCATTTTGTACAAGCCTTTGAAAACAAACAAAAGAACTTATACGACCTGAAAGCTCCTTTTACATTGCTCTTTTTCATACATCCGGATTGCCAGGCTTGTATGGGAGTAACGCAGGAACTCTTATCTTCTGTGTTTGTTACGCATCTTGTGGAAAACAACTTGTTGGTTGTTCTTACGCTATATCCTGAAGAAGACCTGAAAAGTTGGTTGCAATTTCTTCCGCAATTGCCCCCGGAATGGCTTCATGCATACAATCCGGATAATGAAATATACAATGAAGAATTGTACTACCTGAACGCCATTCCCTCTCTTTACTTACTGGATGAAAAGAAAGAAGTTCTTGTGAAAGACGCCGTATCTGTCAGACAAGTAGAAAGAATCCTTCGGGAAAGGGCACACTTTTTGTAACTTTGCGCCTGCAACCCAAAAACATATGAGACTAAAGGATTGTCTGCTCATATTGATTGTATTCTTGTTTGCCTGCGCTCGCGTTACGGCTCAAACTCCGGACACCCTAGCTGTACCTGTAAGTGATTCCTTGGCGCTGGCTGCTCCGGACTCCTTAGCGTTGGCTGCTCCGGACTCCTTAGCGTTGGCTGCCCCGGATTCCTTGGCGCTGGCTGCCATAGATTCCTTACGTATCCCACAGTTTGATTCCACAGGCAAGCAACTTCCCGACAGCTTGGGTTATATATACCATTTGGACAGTTTGGGGTTTATTCAGGTAGACAGTTTGGGATACTTTATGATAGATTCTCTGGCTACCTTCTCTAAGAAGGAAATGAAGCAGTTTGCGCGACAAAAACGAAAGGAAGAGAAAGCCATAGCAGATTCTATTTACAAAAGTACTTTCCATACTTTGGATACGTATGCAGTGCCCGACTCTCTCAAACACGAACGGTTTATTACATGGACGCACGAATCGCACTTTAACAAGCTGAGTTTCAAAGATGTGGACACAAACATCCAGAGTCATTTTTACGATTATGCCCATATGAAAAAGGATGTAGGGGCTGTATATTTGGGTACGGCTGGATCGCCTACGTTGCCTTTCCATTATTTTAACAGAGAAAGAAGAGAGCATTTTGACTTCTGGAGTGCCGGAATGGAAGAAGCACACGACAAAGAAACGCTGCCGGCGTACAACACCAAAAGTCCCTATACAGTCATGTCGTATTCCGGAACGTTCTTTTCTCACAAAGAAAAAGAAGAGTTAAACGTAGGACTTCTCCACACACAAAACCTTTCGCCGGAAACAAACATCCAATTTTATTATAAAAAAATTGGAACAAAAGGCTTACTGCAAAACGAATCTACCAATACCCGAACATTGGCTTTTACCGCAAACCACCTGGGCAAACGGTATGTCATGCACGCAGGCTACATAAGAAACAGCCTGAACAAAGCAGAGAACGGAGGTATAAAACAAGATTCGTTTATTCTGGATACACTCTTAGACGCACGTACCATCCCTGTCCTGTTGGCCAATGCCTCTTCTGCATTGTCAGACAACCAGCTGTTTGTCACTCAAAGCATTGGGTTGCCCATACAGTTATTTAAAAGAGACACCTTAAAACCGGAAGACGGTACCGTAGTGTATTTGGGACATGCCGGTCATTGGAATACCATGAGCAGAAGTTATTCAGATGAAATAGCCTTGAACGACAAAGACGGCCGAGATTTCTACCACAACAACTTTTACTTAGATCCTGTAAAAACAAGAGATTCTGTACAAACCATGGTGCTTGACAACCGATTTTTCCTACGGATTCAGCCGTGGTCGTCTGCAGCCATCCTTTCCGGATTGGAAGGAGGAGTAGGATATACACTCTTGTCACATTATTATTTTTTACCCGATTATTATACGGGTGGCTTGGGCAAACAGTGGCATAACGCAGCTTATGCATACGCCGGTGCCTACGGCATGTTAAAAAAATATTTTGCTTGGAATGCTACAGGAAAATTGCACTTTGCCGGGTATTACATAGGAGATATGTCTTTAGACGCAACCATGCGCTTCTCCTTTTACCCTTTGCCGTCGGGTATACATCTTACAGGAAATTTTTTGTTTCACAGAAAAACACCGGATTATTTTGAGCAACAGTATTATTCCAACCATTTTCTGTGGAACAATGCATTTGAAAAAACTACGAACACAAGAATCAACGCCACCCTGTCCATTCCTCACTGGAGGACAAAAGCCGCCTTCAATTACGGATTGATAGGCCACCCTATTTATTACGACACACTGGGCACGGTAAGACAAACAGACAAACTGGTCAATATCATAACGGCAACCTTGTCTCAAGATATCAAGTTTTGGTATGTCCGCCTGGAAAACAGGTTGTTGTTTCAGTTTTCATCACATCCGGATATCATCCCCCTACCCTTAG
>DUNA01000067.1 GCA_012839605.1 Bacteroidales bacterium | reverse complement strand
TTTTCAGAATGTAGAAGGAACCCGTAGAAGAATGCCTTTGATACCTTGTCAAGAAGGAGCCTTGAGAGACGATTTCAATTTTGGTTCAAAGGCATTCTTCTACGGGTTCCTTCTACATTCTGAAAATGGTCTGCATACAGCATACCTGCTTTTGTATCGTCTGCCAATTGCATAAAACGTTCAAAAGCAAAATAATTGGGTTCCAACTGGGTATACTTTGTATAGATAAGAACATAATCAGCTGATGCTGTTTCTGCTATCTTTCTAAGTGTTGCAGTAGATTTTAAACTGTCAATGGCAATGACCCGGTAGCCGGCCTCTTCCATTTTTACTTTTTCTTGTCCTTCAGTTGCCAAGAGGAAGATGTTTTTGACAGACGGTAAAGGAGATAGGTTGGCTAATGTGTCTGCAACTTGTTGAAGAGAAATTGCAGGAATAAAACAATCAATTCTTTTCATATACTTTATTTATATAGAAATATTTTACAAGCAATTACAAATGTACAATCTTTTTGGCTACTTTTGTTGTTCTAAAAAATTTCTAATGATACATAAACGCTCCCTTTTTATAAAAATCTTCTGTGTTGCCCTATGTGTTACTTCTTCTCAACTAAGTGCTCAAAACAAGACACCGGTTGTTACACATTACATGGAACAAAGCGGTGGATATGCTCCATTGTATAACGGGAAGATTCCTCCCGCTTACAAAATGCTATTTGAAGGCACCTATTATCTTGAAACTGAAGAATACCAAGAAGGCTCTGTGGTGTACAACGGAAAAAAGTACGTAGGTGTACTTTTGAACCTCAATGCTCATCTTGATGAACTGTATATCAGAATGTCCGGATATTATACCAGTTCCATCCTTCTTAAAAAACTGGTAGATTCTTTTGCATTGGGTGACAAAGAATTTGTACACATCACGAAAGAAAACAGTCCATTGGCACCGGAAGAAGGGTTTTATCGTGTACTGTACTCGGGAAAAACAATAGCTATTCTGAAGAAGACGATTAAGAGATTGAACAGCGTAAGCGCTGCCAGCGATATCAAAGCTACACATTCTTTTTCCGGCAGCCATTTCTACTATGTTGTAAAAAACGGCATCTTCTATCCTGTATCAAGAAAAGCTTCTTTTCTTCGTGCTTTACAGGACAAGCGTGCTCCATTGAATAAGTACATAAGAGAAAACAAGTTGAAATTCAACGCAGAAGCTAAGGATGCCTCACTCGTACTGTGTGGCCAATTTTACGATAACCTGATAGCACAATGATACTGAAGAAAAGAATCCTACTCCCTATACTTTGTTTTGTCATCACAGGGTTGATTCCCCATACAACAACGGCACAGGAATCGTATACTTTTCGTTATACCTCTCTTGATTCTATTGTAAACACGTTGGAGAAGCAATTGTCTGTACGTTTTTACTATGCGCCTGTGCAAACAGATACGCTGCTCTTGAGTCTGCAAGCAGACGAAAAAGGAGTTTTGGATGCATTGGGTAAGGAATTGAAGAAAAACGGTTTCTTCTTCCACAACATGACCAACAACAAATGGGTCATTTTAAAAGAAGGATTGGAAAAAGACATACACCCTGCTTTCTTTGAAGATACGGAAACAAATGGCAAACATCAGGAAGAGGCGTTGTTGTTGGCGCAAGAAGAAAAATTAACGGCAGACTCTGAAAACCGTTTGTATACATTGGGAAATCCGGCCTTTGCAGAAGCCGGTGGCAACGTACGCATAACGGGGTACATACGCGACCACTTGAACGGTGAACCGGTATCGGGCATTACGGTCATGACGGAAGACAAAAAACATTACGCTATGTCAGACACGTATGGTTTTTATACCCTTACGGCACCCAGAGGATATAACACGCTGCTTGTCAGAGGATTTGGATATAAAGATTCACACAGGTACGTACGTGTATTTTCTGAAAGTACGTTTGATATAAACATAGCGGAAGAAGTATTCTCTCTACAAGGCATTGTCATATCTGCAGAAAAAATGGAAAACGTACGCAGTGTCCGCTTGGGCCTGGAACGAGTAAGAGCGGACAGGATTCGCCACATCCCCATGGCTTTTGGAGAGGCTGACGTCATCAAAGCCGTGCTCACATTACCGGGAGTCAAGTCTGTTGGCGAGGCCTCCGGCGGTTTCAACGTAAGAGGCGGCGCTACCGATCAAAACCTTGTGTTGTACAACCAAGGTACCATTTACAATTCGTCACACTTGTTTGGATTGTTTTCCTTATTCAACAACGACGTGATCAGCAACGTAGAATTGTACAAAAGCTCCATCCCTGTAAGATACGGAGGTCGTATTTCTTCTGTTTTGGAAGTCAATACAAGGGAAGGCAATAAAAACCGTTTTACCGGTTCCGCAGGCATTGGTTTGCTTACTACAAAAGTGACACTGGAAGGTCCTTTGGTAAAAGACAAGACTTCCGTATTGTTTGCAGGACGTACTACGTATTCCGATTGGTTGATGCGACTGATACCGGATGAAAGCGGCTACAACAATGGAACGGCCAATTTCTATGATTTGAATATGGGCGTTTCTCATAGATTTGATAAGAAAAACCATCTGTACGTTAACGGATATTTTTCCAGAGACAGATTCTCTTTTGATCCGGAAGTATCTTATCGTTACCAGAACATGAATGCTTCTGTACGTTATCGCAGCGTACTCAAAGAACATACGAACATGTTGCTCTCTGCTACGTTTGATAGCTATAATTACAATACCATGGATAGCACAAACATTGGGATGAGTCACAATATGTCTTTTGCTTTGCAACAAGTAGGCTTGAAAACAGATTTCACCACCAATCCCGGAGGCAATCACACGTTGAATTACGGAATCAATGCCGTAGTTTACTCCTTGGCTCCCGGCTCTTTCATGCCCATGGACGACAGATCCTTTGTTTTGCCTGAAATGTTGCAAAGAGAACAAGCTATAGAAACGGCACTTTACATTGGAGATACGTGGGAAATAACCCCGGACTTTTCTGTAGAAGCAGGTGTTCGTTACGGCTTCTTCACAGCTCTTGGTCCCAAAGATTATTACATATATGACCCCGATTTGCCGCGTTCCCTTGAAACCGTTACGGACAGTCTGTCACTTGGGAGCGGTGCTATGGTAGCTCCCTACCATGCGCCGGAGTTTCGAATTTCTGCCCGATACGCTTTTACAGGAGATTTTTCTATAAAAGCCGGTTTCAACAGCATGCGTCAAAACATACATATGTTGTCCAATACTACGGTTATTTCCCCTACCGATATTTGGAAATTATCAGACGCCAATATCAGACCGCAAAAAGGATGGCAATCTGCTTTGGGATTGTACAAAAACTTGCTGAACAATACGGTGGAAGTTTCTTTGGAAGGATATTACAAAGAGATGAAACACTACCTGGACTACGCACCGTCTGCACAATTGTTGATGAACCATCATATTGAAACAGATGTCATAGAAACAGAAGGCAGGGCTTACGGTGTAGAATTGATGATTAAAAAACCCATAGGCAGATTGAACGGATGGCTTTCCTATACGTATTCCAGAACTACGTTACGCCAAAACGACCCCAAAGTCATTCACCCTGTAAACAACGGGGATTGGTATCCGGCTCCTTACGACAAGCCGCATGATATCAAGTTTGTAGGCAATTTTAAATTGACACACCGCTTCAGCTTTTCGGTCAACTTGGATTACAGCACAGGCAGACCTATTACATTGCCTATAGGGACTTACCACTATGCAGGAGGCTGGAGACTCCTGTATGGAGACAGAAATGCGCATCGCATACCGGATTATTTCCGAATGGACGTTTCTTTCAATGTGGAGCCGTCTCACAAGTTGACGCTGCTTACACATAGTTCTTTTACCATTGGAGTGTACAACGTAACGGGACGCAAGAATCCGTACTCCGTATTCTTTAAGACTGAAAACACACAAGTAAAGTCGTATATGCTCTCCATTTTTGGTTGTCCCATACCTTATATTACCTATAATATTAAATTTTGATACGTATGTATAAAAAAATATTAACCGCAATCATTGGAACGGCCTTCACAGCCCTAGTGGCCGTATCTTGTGTTGTGCCTTACGAACCAAAAGAATTGAATCAAACAACGGGAATTTTGGTCGTAGAAGGACATATCTCCGTTACAGGCCCCTTCACTATTAAAATATCGCGTACTACAAACATAGCATCCAACAATAATGTACAAGATTCTATACATTTTGAGCGTTATGCCAGAGTCTACGTAAAGGACAACCACGGAAACACATATATGTCAAAGTCCGGAGCTGCCACAGGTGCCTATTATTTTGATTTTTCAGACCAAATGCCGGACAAAGAAGCTCAATACCAGCTTATTATTGAATCTCTGGATGGCAATACGTATGCATCTGATTTTAGAGAAGCCACGTATAGCAGCAGCATGGACTTGCATTATAAAATTGATACGCTGCAAAACAAAGTAATCATCTATGTAGATACTTACGACTTTACAGGAGAATCTACCCATTACAACTGGAATTTTATAGAAACGTGGGATTACGTTTCTCAAATCAAGTCATTTGCTTATTTAGATGGATATCAAGTAAAAAAAACGGAAAAATACATTCCGTGGATGCACCGTTGCTGGAACAGTCGGGAATCATCTGAGATTTTACTTATAGAAACTTCTGCACTAAAAGAAGACAGAATTAAAGATCTTGTAATCCAAACGATTGAATACAGAGATATTCGTATTACGCAACACTATTCCATTGAAGTCATACAAACCGTATTGGACAAGGACGCCTTTCTGTACATGGAGAATATGAAGAAAAACTCCAATGATATAGGCGGATTGTTTTCACCACAACCTCATGAAATAAGCGGCAACATACGTTGTGTGACAGACAGTTCGTTGCGAGCAGTTGGATTTATTTCTGTGTGCAATTCCGTAAGCAAAAGATTGTTTATAGATTGTACCGGACTTCCCGGTTATGTTCGTGAAAAGATGCCGGAAGATACTGTTATATCACTTGCTGCAACTCCATACCGTATCCTACGTGTGCTACAAATGGGTTACTTACCTTATTTAGTTGATAACCAAACAGAATCCAGCTATTGGAACCTTTCCCGATGTATCGATTGCCGTAGCAAAGGAGGCAAACCGGAAGTTCCGTCTTTCTGGCCTGCAGAATGGCCTACCTATTGAAAATGAATGTTATGAAACGTATCCTGCTTTTTTTTCTGTGTTTGATACCTGTTACAGGTGTTTTCCTTTATGCTCAAACGGACATGCTCCACGAGCGCCTTTATTTGAGTACAGATAAAGAATGCTACCTTGCCGGAGAACCTTTGTGGATTTCTGCTTTTTCATACTACACTCCAACGGGAGAACCGTCTGAAATCAGCGCTCTTGCTTATATTGAAATTCAAGACTTATCCGCTTCCCACATACAAACAAAGATGGCTTTGAAAGAAGGTCGCGGAAGCGCCGTCGTTGCCCTTCCTCTTACGCTACCTACCGGTATTTATCGACTGACAGGCTATACGCGCTATATGCAATCGGAAAGTATATCCAATTTTTATACAAAATACATAACCGTTTACAATCCCCTCTCGCCTTTGAGAACTGAGAATGTAACAACGGTATCCGCTGTAGAGCAAGAAGGTGCTTGCCGGGAATTCCAAGATGAAGGACAAGGTTCTTTCTTTCAGATTACAGCAGATGGTAATCGGTATGGAACAAAAAAAGAGGTCAAACTGTCTTTATCAAACCTTTTGGATGATGAGGTGACTGCATCTGTTTCTGTTTTCAAGAAAGAAACATTGAATGGATACAAAAACCCTTCTATAGCAACTGTTGTTAACAAATCATTACAAGAAAAAACTTCTCCTTTTCAAATGAGAAGGATAGATTATGCGGGGGAAGTAATTCACGGACATATTGTAGATGAAAACAACGTTCCGGTAACAAATGTGGAAGGTTTTGGTACGTACCTGTCTATTGCAGGAAGCGACATTCAATACTTTACCGGCGAAATCAGAGACAATGGAAAAGTACGGTTCTTCACCTCAAATTTACACGGAGACGGTACGCTCATCAGTTACGTTCCTTCTCAAGAAGAAAATGCATACCACCTTATACTAGATTCTATTTATCTGAATCCTGTTGTCAGTGAACTACCCACGCTTGTTCTTGATGCAAAACAAGAAGACATTTTAAAAGAAAGAAACTTGGGTGTTCGTATGTATCATGCGTTCCGTTTGGACACGTTAGATGTGGAAACTCCTTACGAAAACAATTTGCAATTTGAGAAGTCGGGAATCGTGTACAAATTGGACGAATATACACGTTTCCCCACGATGGCGGAAGTTATGATAGAATTCATACAAGAAGCCCGTTTTCGCACAGTACAAGGCGAAAGAAAATTGCAAGTACGTCTGAGAGATGTTCAAGGAGTATCGTACGATTTTGAAGATCCCACTCCCTCGCTTATTTTATTGGATGGAATTCCTGTACCGGATCACTCAAAAATATACAATTACCCACCCAATCTTATTAAAGAGATTATCATCTATCCGGCAAAATATGCCTTTGGACTCATATACTACAACGGCATTGTCTTCATAAAAACATACCGTGGAGATTATCCGGAATTGGAATTGGAGGAGTCTATGAGAATTCAGGATTTCCAAGGTGTGCAAAATCCACGTACGTTGGGCGTATTGCCTGAAGACAGCCGCCTTCCCGACCTTCGCCATACGTTGTATTGGAATCCGAAGCTAGATGTAAAAGCGAACGATTCAGCATCCATAGTCTTTAAAACAGCTGAAACAACGGGAGAATTTGTTGTTGTTGCGGAAGGAATGAGTAAAACAGGAAAACCGTTCAGATCTGAACATACCTTTCATGTAACGCCTTAAGCTACCGACCGGTTACTTGCAAGTACGTGCTTTTAGCCAACTGGTAATCCTTGATGGCGTCTATTCTTTTATCCCTGCTTTCTTGCAAAAGACCTCTTGCCAGCAACAATTCCGTAAGGTTTACAGTGCCTGCGTTAAAGTAATCTTCATTCAAACGGGCATTTTCTTGAGAAGAGTCAAGAGCCATTTCTGCCAACATGTATTTTTGATAGGACTCCAACAGCGTTCCCCATGCTTGCTGGATTTGCATAAGCAACTGCTGTTGGCCGTCTTCTTTAGTCAGGCGCGCTTGTTGTTCTGCAATTCTTTTTTGTTTTATAGCCAGAGAACCTCTGTACCAATCCGTAATAGGAACCTGGATACCTGCCATTACCACACCGTTCCATTTGTCCTTAGCCAAAAAATTTTCATAATAATACATCGCACCTACTCCCACTTTAGGCAGGTAAGAAGACGTTTCCACTTTGCGTTGCAAAGCAGCCGCGTTTTCACCCAACGTCAGGAGTTTATATTCTGTTCTTTGATGGATTACAGAAGCCGGTTCCACATACAATTCCATAGGATCTGTTATGGGAAGATCTAACGGATACTGAACTTCAAACTGCTCCAAATCATCCACTTGAATTCCCATTTGGCGTGCTAGAGCCATAGTTGCCAAAAAAATGCCGTTTTCCAATTCAACGCTTTTGCTCTCCAATGTGTTTTTCTGTATACGAACCTTAAGGACTTCATTTTTGTTCAACACTCCGGCTTTGTTGGCTTGTTCCACATCCTTTGATAACGTATCCAGCAACCGGCTCATGGCATGAACCGTATTTCTTTTTTCATATAACGAATACAGCAACCAATAATATTCGACTGTTTCTGCCAATATTTCTTCTTTCATCATGGCAGTAAACAAGCCGGCTGCTTGAATACCGGTATTGGCTAATTTGTTTGCATATAGCAACTTCCCTCCCATAAAGACAGGTTGAAACAACACGGCTCCGGCAAAAACGCCCTTTTCGTACATAGCCATATTGCCCAACATACCCATATCAATTTCCATAATAGGAGCAGCTGCCTGAAACCCCATTCCGGCAAGAGATACGTTTGGAAGAAAATATGAGAGTGCTTCCTTTCTCATCAATTGTGCCACTTCTTGATCCAATTGCTTTTCTTTTAAACGGGCATTGTGTTCAAGCGCCATTTGCTTACAATCTTCCAAAGTATAAGGTTGTGCTGACAAAAATGGAGCAAACGGAAAACAAAAAAGAAGAAGCATGTATAAGAATTTTCTCATGGCAACAAAGATTTTTTGTGTTCTTTAATCTTTTTCCCTGCTCTGTCTTGTTTTTTGTATACGAGCCAATAAATAACAGGCATAAATAAAGAAACGAAAAACATAGAAGTAAAGACTCCAAAGAAGATGGTAGCCGCCATAGGAGCCCACAGAGAATCCTTTGTAATCAACATGGGTATAACGGCAACTGCTGTGGAAGAAGACGTCTGAAAAATAGGTCTTATCCGACGGGATCCGGCCAGAAATGAAGCTTCTTTGACAGAATAGCCTCCGGCCCTTAGTAATTCCGCATAATCAAACATTATGATGCCGTTTCTCACTACCAAACCTATTAACGTAACTACGCCCAAAAACGTTGTTAAGCTAACAGGAATACCCATAATCCAAGTTCCTACGAAGGCTCCCAACAGACTTAATGCCGTAGAAGCCATGACTATGATGGTTAGCGACACCTTTTTAAAGTGGAACAACAAAATGAGAAATATCAGCAAGACAGCTATAAAAACACCGTGCATGATATGCGGCATCATGTCTTTGTCTGCACCATATGTTCCCGCATGTTCGTAGTAGATACCATCCGGCATCTGCGTGTTCTCCATAATTTCTTTGACTTGAGGAAATACGTCTGTATAAATTTTGCCGTATTCCAAGTCCATTAAGAGCGTAAGGGTGGGCATTCCGTTTCTACGTACTATCTGAGCAATGTTCCATTCCGGTTCCAAGTGTGCAATTTGTCTGAGAGGTATCCCGGTACCCGGAATCATACCGTGAAAATATTCGTCACCTAACGCTTCCGGTTCAATAGCTCCTCCTTCCCCTTCTATATACATGACTACAGGAGTCGCTTCTCCGTTTTGAATGACAGACGTGACGGGTACACCTGAAAATCGGGAAGCCAAGTTCAAGGACAACAGAGCGGGATTCATTCCTACGCGTGCCGCCTGTACGGGATCTGTTTTCAAGTTCAAGCCGTATGTGTACCCTCCAAAATCTGAACGTACATGGGCCACGTATTTTACTTTTGACAGGTGCGGCATAAGCGAATCTGCAAGGTGTATGAGTGCAGGCTTGTCTTCTCCAACCAGTCGTACCTCTACCTCGCTTTCCATAAACATGGAGTAGTCCAATTGACGCACCCGTACATACGTATCCGGGAAGTAATGTATGTACTTCTTTTGATACTCTTTGACAAGTTCTTCTGTAACTTTATGAGACGGCGTATTGATGATGAATTGCCCAAAATGAGGTCCCGGAATTTGCGGTGCATAAGAAGCTTGAAACCTGGGAGCCGTTGTTCCCAGAAAGGAAGTAACCGCCAATACCCTATCGTCTTCTTGAATCATATTGCGCAAGGAATCTGCCACTTTTTCTGTTTCTTTCAACGAAGACCCATACGGAAGGTACAATTCTATTACAAATTGATTCCTTTCTGCCATAGGCATCAATCGTTTAGGCAGCAACAGATAGACAAAATACGGTAAGACTAAGAACAAAATGATTACAACTATGACTAGTACAGGGTGCTTAAAAGCCTTTTGTAACGTTTTTTCATAAAAAACACCAAACAGTTCCAATAGGGAAATCCCTTTCTTACTCTTTTGTCTTTGCTTTTCAACTACTTGTTGAATGCCTTTCCTTATGGTGAAGTATTGGAAGTAAGGTATGTATAGCATAGCTACCCCCATAGACACCATCAACGATATAAAGATGGCCCACGGAGCCATAAAAATAAATTCCGAAAACTCTTCCGGCAAAGCAACCAAGAAGGGAAAAAAGGTAATGCCAATGGCCAAAGTAGCAGAGAAAATGGACCTGAAATACGAATTGGCCGCTGTAATAGAGGCTTTCCATCTGCTCATTCCGTGGTCCAGATAATTCAAATAATTATCAATAACCACAATGCTGTCATCCACTACCATTCCCAGAACTACCAACAAAGAAGCCAATGTTACCGTGTTGATTTCAAAGCCCAACACATAGAGTATTCCTATGGAAATAAAAATGGTAATGGGAATGGACGTAGCCGCCACAGACGCCACCCGCATGGGCAACATAATCATCATGACAGCAATGACAGCAAGAACAGATATGAGCATGTCTTTCAGGAAAGAATACACAGAGTCTGAAACTATGCGTGGTTCGTCTGTAATCCTGTAAATATGTACATCATCCGGCAAATCGTTCTGGAAGTCTTTCAACACCACATCCACTTGTTTGCCCAACTCCACCATATTGTGACCATACGACATCTCCAGTGAAAGGAGCAAACATTTTCTACCGTTGTTTGTAATGTAACTCTCCGGTTCCGGATATTCTCGAATAATATGTCCCAAATCTTTGACACGCAATACATGGCCTGAATCATCAAAATAAAGAGGTTGCTCCATGATTTCGTGCTCACTTGCATAAGAGTTGTTCAAGTGTATGGGAATCAATCCGCTTGATAAGTCTAACGCACCTGCAAACGTTACAAACCCTCCTGAGGAGAGTTGTGTCATGATTTGCTGTAAATTAAGCGAATAAGCAGCCAACTTGTCTTTATCAAGGTACAAGCTCAACTGTTCTCTTTGATGTCCGTAGCTTTTTATATTTGTGACGATGGGCAGGGTACGCAAGTTTCGCTCCAACTTGCCAAGTTCCTCTTCCAAGGCTTTATACGACAACGATTCGCTCTCCAGAGTAATCAGAATGGCAGACGTTTCTCCAAATTCGCTAATCACCATAAGAGGTAATACGCCGGACGGCAAGTGCATCTTAAATTCCTCTAGGTCGATTCTTAAGTTTGCATAAAAATCACGGGGAGACGTTTCGCTCTCGTCCAATTCCATGACAAAATATACGAGTCCGTTTCTAGTCAACGAATACGTTTTTTTTCTGTTGACTCCTCTGTAGCTTAACAGATATTGTTCAAGAGGTACGGTAAGTTGTTCATCCACTTGTTCCGTAGAAGCACCGGGATATATACCTAAAACAAGAGCATTGCGGATGGTAAAGTCCGGATATTCTTTTTTGGGCATTTTGGGCAAAGCGTAAATACCCAGTCCTACCAGAAAAACTACAAGTAGCAAGACAATTTTGTGGTGGTGCATTGCCCATTCGACAACGCCTCTTTTCTTCTTACTCATTGATAACTTCTACCTTAGAATTTACTGTAACTCTCTGATATCCTTCTTCAATGACCCTGTCTTCCGGCACCAATCCTTCCAAGATTGTAATACCTCCCCTAACGAGGGTTCCCGGACGTACGGTTCTCTTTTGCGCTCTGTTTTCTTCATCAAGTACCCATACAAAATGGCCTTTATTAAAAGGTTCGGGAATAATGGCGCGAACAGGAATAATAAGGGCATTCTCTTCCGGTAAATTTCTTACATACACTTTACATACCATACCGGGAAGCAAACCGACGATATGGCTGTCCGGAGCAATCTTAACATCGTAACCATGTGTATAAGGATGTGCTTGTACTCCCTTTTCAGTGATTTTCCCTGAAATTTCCGAAGATTTTAACGCTCCAACAAAAATACGGGCCGATTGACCTACTTTTGTATCAAACATTTCACTTTCCGGAACATGTATTTTGATAACGGGCCTTTCTGTATTAAGTAACGTTATGACAGGCTGATCGGGCAATACGTTCATGCCTTGTTCCACATTTCTTTTTCCTACCACACCTGCCATAGGCGCACGCAATTCTGTTTCCGCCAAAGCACGTGCCGCAATCTTTTCTGCTGCTTTGGCTTGTTCCAGTTTTGTTTGCATCTCAACGTATTGTATCTCCGGCAAACTACCTGATTCGTACAACAAAGTCAATCGTTCCCAAGCATCTTCTGCCTGATGCAGAGTAGCCAGAGCCGATGCATGCATTTGCTGCCATGTTTCTGATTCCAGAGCTGCCAAGATTTGGCCTTCTTCTACAGATTGTCCTACGGTAACGTACACGTTCTTAATTTTCCCCGGCGACGGAAAACTTAAGAATGCTTTATTGCCTTCTTCCACTACACCAACATACGTTCTTTCAGGAATGATACTGTTTTCAGAAACAGTATAAACGGATGTTTTTACCGGATTTGAAACAGACTTGCTCTGAGTCTGTGAAAATTTACATGATGTAACGAGTAGGAACAAACAAGAAATAATCAGAACATTCTGAATTGTATTTGATTTCATTAGTAACCATTTTATCTATGCAAAAGTAATCAAAAATAGTATATTTGCACCTACTTAGTCTATGGAAAACAACAGACCTCATTTGTTGCTTCATGCGTGCTGCGGTCCTTGTGCCACAACGGCCTTGGAGCGTCTTATTCGTGACTACAAAGTATCGGTGTTTTTCTACAACCCCGGCATATACCCACATGCAGAATATGTGAAAAGAAAAAACGAAACAGAAAGATACCTTTTGGAAGCCTTTGGTAACCAAGTTCTTTTCATAGAGAAAACACAACGAACAGATTTTTTTTCAGACCTTATCCAAGGATTGGAAAACGAACCGGAAGGAGGAAAAAGATGCCGCTTGTGTTTTCAAGACAGGTTAACGGAAACGGCTCTTTATGCAAAAACCAACGGTTTCGATTTTTTCTGTACCACATTAACGCTCAGCCCTCACAAAAATGCAACGTTGATCAACACCTTGGGAAAAGAGATTGCTCAGCACATAGGAGGCATTTCTTACCTGCCCTCTGATTTTAAAAAGAGCGACGGATTCCGTCGCTCTATAGACATTTCCAAAGAATACCATTTATACAGGCAAACGTATTGCGGCTGCAAGTATTCTATGTAAAATCACTTATACAAAAACCGCTTGATGCTGCGTTTGGGAGTCTTTTCAAACTCTTGGTTCTGTATTTCAATTTTTGTAATTCTGCTGAAAACGGGAAGCAACATGTTCAATTTCATCCTGTTTTCTTCCATCAATTGTGCTAATCCCATAGAATCTAAAGATTCCTGTGATACCCTATCGTAATCCGGGAAGACCAAAGCTACCAGTTTTTTGTCTCTTTCCACCACTATGGATTCAATCACGTAGGGCTGGTTATTGAGCTTATCCTCAATTTCTTCCGGATAAATGTTCTGACCACTGGCACCTACTATCAAGTTTTTGCTACGCCCTTTAATGAAGACGTTGTTGTCTTTATCTATCAAGCCCAAGTCTCCCGTTCTCAGCCAACCGTCTTTTGTAAAAGTGGCATCCGTTGCTTCCGGGTTTTTGTAATACCCCAACATCACATTGTCACCACGTGCCTGCAGCTCTCCTACAACGTTCATAGGATCGGGAGAGTCTACCCTGAGAGACATGCGATGAACGGGTTTTCCACACGAATTTTTTACAAACTTAGAAGCGTCTTCATAAGAAAGCAGAGGCGCGCATTCCGTCATTCCATACCCTACGGTATACGGTAACTTGACGAGTTTCATCAAATCTTCCACTTCCTGATTGATGGCGGCTCCTCCAATAATCAAGGTTCTGATGTTGCCGCCAAAGGCATGCAACAATTTCTTCCTTATTTGTTTATACAGTATGGACGCCAAACCGGGCACTTTCAAAATGGCTTTTATCACAGGTTTCTCTACAGTAGGAAATACAGAGCTCTTGAATATTTTCTCCACTACAAGAGGCACGGTAATCAGCATGTACGGTTTGACCTCTGCCAAGGCATTCAAAAGTACTTTTGGAGACGGCACTTTGCCTAAGAAGAAGACTTGTGTTCCTCCGGCCAATTGGTATAAAAATTCAAAGGCCATTCCGTACATATGGGCCATAGGCAACATAGATACCAACGTATCCCCCGGTCCGTTAGGGATTTCACTCTGACCAAACTGAATATTGGATGAGATGTTTCTGTTTGTCAACATGACCCCTTTAGGAGCGCTTGTAGTTCCTGACGTATAATTGATTAACGCCAATTCGTCCAAATTATCTATGGGATAATCTATGTGCTCGGGACCAAAACCATCCGGATACCTTTGCTTAAACAACTGCTCCAAATTTTTGAATTCTTCAACCAATTGAGGTTGTTTAGAAAATACAATTTGGCTGTCTTCCAAACTTACAACCAATTCCAGCAACGGCATGGAAGATATGTCTACCTTACTCAACAGTTCGTTGCTGATAAACAGAACACGAGCTTCTGAATGGTCCGTCAGAGACATGATGCTATCGGGTAAAAAGTCATTGAGTAATGGAACAGCTACGGCACCGTAACTTGTGACTCCCAAAAAAGCAATTCCCCACTCTGCACTGTTGGGACCGCAAAGAGCTACTTTGTCCCCCTTTTTCAACCCCAGTATTTCAAACAAAATATGATAGCCGGCTATGTTCTTGGCTATTTGACCGTACGTATACGAATTCTTTTTGTAGTTGGTCATGGCTGGAGAATCCCATGCCTTGACCATACTATCACGTATATACTCAAGGTAATGCGTTTTCATAAGCGTAAGTATTACTTAGTAATTAACTAACTGTTTTTGAGGATTAGGGCTGTACCCATTCCCCCACCTATACAGAGAGAAGCCAATCCATACTTGGCGTCTCTGCGTTTCATCTCATGTATGAGTGTAACGGTAATACGGTTTCCGGAAGCACCAATGGGGTGACCCAAGGCTATGGCTCCTCCGTTGACATTGCAGTACGTTTTAAACCACTCATCATCCACACCGTGCTGTTCTTTCAGTTCGTGGATGACTCCGAGCGACTGAGCTGCAAAAGCCTCGTTTAACTCTACCAAATCCATCTGCTTCAATTCCATTCCGGCTTTTTTCAGTGCTTTGTCTACTGCCGGGACAGGTCCCATGCCCATATAAGCAGGATCTACTCCGGCTTGTCCTACAGAAACTATTTCCACCAAAGGTGTCAATCCCATTTCTTTGACTGCTGTTTCAGAAGCCAACAACACAAAAGATGCTCCGTCGTTGATACCGGACGAATTGGCTGCCGTTACGCTTCCGTCTCTTTTAAACGCAGGTCTTAAACCGGCCATTTTTTCCTGTGTTGTGGTCCTGTTGGGATATTCATCCGTATCAAACACAAACGAGTCTCTTCTGCGTGCAATTTCCAGAGGTACAATTTCGTCTTTGAATTTGCCCGAATCAATAGCCTGAATGGCTTTTTGCTGAGACTCATAAGCAAATGCATCTTGGGCTTCTCTGCTGATGTTGTATTTTTCAGCAATATTTTCTGCTGTGATACCCATGTGGTATCCTTCAAAAGCATCTGTAAGGCCATCGTACACCATATGGTCAATGGCTTTGAAATCACCCATTTTGATACCTTGTCTGATGCCTTGCATAATGAACCCGGCATCTGTCATGTTCTCAACACCTCCGGCCAGAATCAAAGAAGCGTGACCACTCAAAATGGATTGGTATCCGTTTATAATGGATTTCATGCCGCTGCCGCAAATCATGTTTACCCCGTAAGCCGGCACGTGATGGGGAATACCGGCGTGAACGGCCGCTTGACGGGCAATTCCTTGTTTTTGACCGGCCATCAATATGTTGCCCACAATGACTTCGTCAATACGGGCCGGATCTATTTTCGTTTCTTCCAGAATGTTTTTCATGACTTGGGTTGCCATATGTACAGGTGTTACTCCTGAAAAGGAACCCAACATTTTACCAATAGCGGTACGTTTAGCTGCTACAATGTATACTTTTTCCATATATCTTTATTTTTAATCGTTCATAGGTTTCAAATCTTCTGCGGGAATCAATGTGCAACCGGTGGCTGCCTGGACTTGTTCAAACGTAAAGATATTGTTGATTTCTCTGAGAACCAAACCTTCCGACGTTACATCCATAACTCCCATTTCTGTAATAATGCGGTCAACCTGACCTTGTGCAGTCAAAGGCAATGTACAAGTTTCCAAAATCTTGTGATTGCCCCTTGCAGTATGCTCCATAGTCACGATTACTTTTTTTGCTCCCACAATCAAATCCATTGCCCCTCCCATACCCGGAGTCAATTTGCCGGGAATAGACCAGTTGGCAATATTTCCTTTCTCGTCTACTTGAAGCGAACCGAGCATGGTGATGTCCACATGGCCGCCACGAATAATACTGAAAGAAGTAGCCGTGTCAAAGCAGGCAGCCCCTTCTTTAAGCGTAATGTGTCCCCCTCCTGCATCTATCAAGTCCGGGTTTTCTTGGCCTTCTTCAGGTGGGTTTCCCATACCTAAACAACCGTTTTCAGATTGCATGGTTACTTTGATTTCAGAAGGGATGTACCGGAGTACTTGTGTAGGCAATCCTATGCCCAAATTGACTACGTCTCCCTTTTTTAATTCTTTGGCTGCGCGACGCGCAATGGTTTCCCTAATCTGCTCCTTGTTCATAATTTTCTGTAATTGTTTTATGTATTATTGTTTTGATTTTGCTGTTCTTTTCACGTGTTCCTGGGCTATATACGAAGCCACGTCCGTAGCATAAGTCTGAACGCCAAAGCCTGCGTCAAATCCCAGTTCGCGAGCCAATTCGTGCGTAATGCGCGGACCACCGCACACCAACAGCATGCGGTCGCGGATGCCTTCTGCCTCGGCCATTTCTATAAACCGGGCACAGTTGTCTATATGGACATCCTTCTGCGTAACCGTTTGCGATACAAGAATGGCGTCTGCACCCAATTCTATGGCACGGGCTATCAATTCTTCATTGGCAACTTGAGATCCCAAATTGTAGGCATCCAACATGGCATACCGTTCCAAACCAAAACGGCCGGCATATCCTTTCATATTCATAATGGCATCTATACCTACCGTGTGGGCGTCCGTTCCGGTACTGGCACCAACAATTACCAGTTTCCGGCCTATATGCTCTTGTATGTATGCATCTGTTTCCGGCATATCCATCACAACGGCATCTACTTTAGGAACTTGGATGGCCAAATAGTCCACCGTATGTTGCAAACTTCCGTAACAATTGAAAAAAGTAAAGCCGGGGGTAAGTTCTTTCGTATACACTACCTGCGGATCGTCCATGCCCATGGTACGCAACAATTGTTTTGCAGCTTCTATCGCCTCGGGACCTTCCGGTACGGGTAGTGTAAAACTAAGTTGTACTTTGCCGTCGTTCATGGTGTCTCCGTAAGGTTTCACCTTGCTCATATCCAAAGTTTTATCCATAGTACTATTCATTTCCTTTAAACAGTTTTGTGTACGGGTTCAAATATACCGGCGATTTACGTGTCACTCCCTCCAAGCCTTTGCCGCCTTCTCTGGGGCGGCGTACGTCGGCAAAATATCCTTTTTCCAATGCAGTAAACAAGCCCTCTTTCTCTACCTTATCAAGCATTTCGTATGCATTGTCAAGTACTTCAGCCGCTCTTTTGCGAATCATTCCGTCTTTGGCAAACTCCACTTCCTTTCCTATTCCGCGGAAAGCTGAAAAAATATAACGGGCGTTTTCAATAGCCAAATACCTGTCGCTCATGAAAGGCGTATGTATGGCTTCCGTAGGCATGCCCAACAACTGAATGCCCTGCTCTGTCCAAATGCCTGCCAAGTTAAACAAGGCATCTTGGATGTGTCCTTTAAAAATATTGCCCGTCATGAATTTTGTGGGAGGCATGTATTTCAATGGTGCTTTGGGAAATATTTCTCTGATCATTTGTGCCTGTGCCAATTCATACAAAAAGGAATGCTCCAAATCCGGATCGATTTCAAAAGCATGTCCCAGGCCCATTTGCTCTTCCGGAATGCCGGCAATTTTAGCCAATTGTTCATTGATGAAATCCGAGGCCAAAACGGTATGCGCTTCTTCTACGGCATCTGCCGTAGTCAAATAATTGTCTTCTCCCGTATTGATGATCACGCCTGCAAATCCGTTGATCATTCTAGAAAAGTATTGATCCACAAGCGTTCTCTGCATATTGATGTCGCGGAAGAGTATGCCGTAAAGGGCATCGTTCAACATCATATCCAACCCTTCAAAAGCGCCCATGACGGCTATTTCCGGCATACACAATCCCGAACAATAGTTGCACAATCGGATATACCTGCCCAACTCTTCTCCTGCTTTGTCAAGCGCCCGGCGCATGATTTTGAAGTTTTCTTGCGTAGCGTACGTTCCTCCAAAACCTTCTGTGGTGGCTCCGTATGGTACATAGTCCAACAGCGATTGCCCCGTGGTACGTATGACGGCAATGACATCCGCTCCTTGCCGAGCTGCTGCAACGGCTTGAACGGCATCTTCATAGATATTGCCCGTGGCAACTATTACGTAGATGTAAGGTCTGGGCCCTTCTCCCAGCCTTTTCAAACGTTCTTCCCTTTCTTTTCTTTTGCTTTGTATTCTTTCTACACTTTCGTCAATAAAAGGCTGCAATACCTCCATCATCTCAGATGGCGGGCATGTGGTTTCTTTATACAAATCTGTCTTTCCGGCTGCCAAATCTTGTGCCACCCGGTTGGGTGTTTTTCCCGTTTTGTATATGGCGTTTCCAAGAAAATGAAGTACACCATCACCCAACGTGCCTTGCTCTTTAAGATAGTCTACCACCACGTTGGGCAGAGGCACGCCTTCACTGTCTGTGCCGTCAATGCCCATCAAGCGACACAAAGTCCTTTCTACGGCAACGGTAGTGTAATCTTCTACAAAGCTTTGTACTTGATCGGCAATTTTTTCTGCCTTGTTTCTGGCTCTTGCCACTTTGTCAAAGTCAAGTCCCAGTTTTGATTGTTTCATCGTCATCCTTTTTCAAAAATTGCTGTGCCAATGCAATAAACGAAGCATCTACTCCAAGCAAACGCGCTATCTGAAGGGCTTCTTTTGGCACAGCATGGCCTTTGTCTTCTATAAGGCTGTAGTTCATGTATCTATTTATGGCCGAGGGATCCAATACCCCCGTAGCTTTTTCTCCTTCAAACCCTACTACTCTGAGTTTGCGCACTTGTACATCCAAGTCGCCGTAATGGGTGCTTATGAGAGACCTTGTGGCGTGTTCTTCCATAAAAGCGACCGTAGCACACAAAATAGCCGCTCCTTCTGCCGGATTGGTAGTTCTGGCCGGTTCGTCTACCAAAACCAATACGGGAACTCCTTTTTTGATTACGCCCATTATTTCGTTCAATTCCAGCATTTCTGCCGCAAACGATGACAACCCCCTATTTTGGTCTTGTTTATCGCCTAAGACAAGAAAAACATCCTTTACAAGCGGAATAACGGCCTCCCGTGCAGGCACAAAGAACGCAAACTGCGTAAGCGCTTGTGTGAGGGCCAATGTTTTCAGAACAACTGTTTTTCCGCTCATGTTGGCTCCCGTCAAGAGACAAGGCCCTTTTTCCAACGTTATGGATACGGGTTGAAAGGCCCCATCCTCTGTTGCCAGAACATCTGAGAGAACCGGGTTTACCATATCTTTCACAGACAACGCTGCGTCCGTTCCTCCTGCGCCTTTAAGAGGTACCACTCGCGGCCGTACCATCCCGTACTGTTTTGCTAAGGCAGCTTTGGCAAAGACAATTTCCAAATAAGCCAACCGGTCAAAATTGTTACGCAACAAATTGTGCATACCGCTTAGTGTGCCGGACAACGTCTCTCGTACCCGAAGTTCTTCTGTTAGCACACGTTCCGTAGCTTCCTGCCACAATTTCGTGTTCTCTTCTGCCTTAGCCAAAGAAGCGTCTTTTCTTGCCTTGGCCAAAGCGGGGCTGTACGAATCGTACAAGTAAAATCCGGACGTTCCCGTTTCATCGGGATCCAACAAATCGAATACTTCTTGGAGGCACGCCGGTGCGTTTTCCATAAAATCCAACGCTTCACATACAATTCTGATATCTCTGCACAAAGAAGCAAAATGCTTTATTTCAAAAAGCTCTATTTCATCAAGCACCCTACTGGTTTTCAAACCGTCCAAAGTGCCTTTTATATCATGTATGGAGGAAAACAAATGGCTCAATTTCAACACGTTGGGCGCATGCACGTGTTTGTCCAGAATGCGCACGGCCTTTTCTATGTCATCAAATTGTTTTTCAAGTGTTTCTGCCCTATACGTAAACGGCGTCTGCAACAAATACCGGCGTACACGAGAACCGGACAGTTCCATCTTGTCTGCCAGATATTGCAATCCGTCTATTCTCTGTGCTACACTTGAAAAAATCATGCTTCAATCTTTTTAATGTCGTACACCGGAACACCTAACGCTTGCTCCATGCTTTCCACCAATTCCTCTGAACGCATATGGTATCCGCGCGGCGATACGGGATTTACACAAACAGCCAACAAATTGACTTTCCTCAGCTGCCGGATTTGACCGCCTTTGCGCAAAAAAGCATAAAACGTACGCGGTTCGGCAAAAATGTGCGAAAAATCTTTGATGTAAAGACACATATCCTCTGCTCCTTTTTGTTCCATAAACGCCTGAAGCAATGCATTGCCCAACATGCCCGGAATGTACAACCGTTCAGCGCCCAGAGCCACTACCTTCCGGATTTGCGCCGAGGTCAAAGCCGAGTCGATCCCCACATTTTCCACCGTTCCGTCTTCTTTTACAATATGTATCCCTTTTGTAATGTGTTCCAAAGATTTCTTAACAGTTTGGGACGCTACCGGAAGCTGTAGGATGTCGTATACAAAACGTGTTTTATCAACAAGTGTTTTCAAATGAGCGGAATACGCTGCTCCCGTTGCCAAAACCATAGACTGCGTAACGGCCGGAGAAGCCGGACTCAACCGCGATACGGCTCCGTCCACCAAACAAATATCAACGGGAAAACGTTGCAGCGTGTTTGTAACCCAACGTTGCAACGACAACGTATCCGTTGGACCGGCAATAACGAGTTGCCCTTGTTCCAATGCTCTAGCTGTAAGCATCTTCCCTAAAACTGTGGCGTTTTCTTCCACATGGCAGATTTCCGCTGTAAAACGTTTTTGCAAATAATACGCACCTACCGTTGTGAAATACATTCCTTTTTCCAGATGTATTTCCGGCTTAGGCGTGGCCGTAACGCGATCTATGCTTTCTCCGTCTATACCTATGGAAGTAACAGCTATGGTTTTTTGTTTCTCAGACAATCGCTTGATGATATACCTCAGACATTCTGTTTTACCGGTATTTTTTCCCAACCCTACAACAGATAAACTGCTGTAGGGGATTATCTGATGGACAAAAGGCATAAACGGTTATTCCTTAAGATTGCGCAGCTTTCTTTGAAGGTTTGACGGCTCCAAGGACAATTGTTCTCCTTGCAAGATACCCGACACGCCTTCCAATGATTGCAAATCTTTGCAATCGTGGCAACTACAATCGTTTACATAGTCTGTGGGTTCCGTATACGTAGTAATCACACCTTCATAATTACGCAACACCATACGACCGGGCGCTTGGCTGATGACGTATGTGGGCATAACAGGAATTTTACCTCCTCCGCCCGGCGCATCCACTACAAACGTAGGTACTGCATACCCTGAAGTATGTCCGCGCAAGCCTTCAATGATTTCAATTCCTTTTGATACAGGTGTTCTGAAATGCTCCAGTCCCATGGATAGGTCGCATTGGTAAATGTAATACGGACGCACTCTGATCATCACCAATTTTCTCACCAAATCTTTCATGGTGTGTACACAGTCGTTTATACCGCGCAACAAGACGCTTTGGTTGCCCAAGGGAAACCCTGCATCGGCCATCATTTCACATGCTGCCGACGACGTAGGCGTTATCTCATTGGGATGATTAAAGTGTGTATTGATCCATACGGGCTGGTATTTTTTCAACATCTGCATCAGTTCCGGAGTAATCCTTTGCGGGCATACGACCGGTACACGCGATCCAATCCTGATGATTTCCACATGAGGAATAGCTCGCAAACGTTTGATGATGGATTCCAGGCGGTTGTCGCTCATGGTGAGCGGGTCGCCTCCCGACAGCAGCACATCCCTTACTTGAGGTGTAGCGGCTATATAGTCAATCGCTTTCTGTATTTTATCACTAGACGCTTCGTGGTCTTTCTGACCGGCAAAACGCCGTCTGGTACAATGCCTGCAATACATGGAACACTGGTCTGTAATAAGAAGAAGAACCCTGTCCGGGTAACGGTGTGTCAAACCGGGTACAGGTGAATCTTCGTCTTCATGCAGCGGATCCAATAAGTCTGCAGGCGAACGGTACATCTCACTTTTTGTGGGAATAGCCTGCTTTCTTATAGGGCATTCCGGGTTGTCCGGATCTATCAAACTCAAATAGTATGGCGTAATGGCCATACGCAGCAATTGAAGAGATTGACTTACGCCTTCTTCTTCTTCCGGCGTAAGATTGATGTATTTCTTCAATTGCTCCAGGTTAACTATCCTATTGCGTATCTGCCATTTCCAGTCATTCCACTGTTCGTCTGACGCATCCGGAAACAATTGTTTTCGTCTGTCTATCATTGTTGTCTATTCTTAAGATGCATACAGCTTTGTAAATACTTTACGCAGTTTTTCACTTTCCCTAAGGATTTGAAGCGTAATTTCTGCGTGGCCTTTTGTATACCCGTTTCCAACAATCATGGTAACGTCCGATCCCACACCCTCTGCACCCAACGCAGCTTTTGTAAAGTTGGTGGCCATGGAGAAGAAGTAGACGACTCCCGTATCTTTTGTACAAAGAATGGAAGCCATTTCCGTATCGGGAATGTTTACGTTGTTGATAGTAACATCACAAAGTTTTCCTCCGGTAAGTTCTTCAATTTTCTCCAACACGGCTACCGGTTGCGTAGCGCTGGCAGAAAATACGTGGTCGCAAATATCAAGGTCAATCATCCGTTGTGTGGAGCGTTGGCTGTGGCACAGGCCGATAACCGTACCGGTGACTCCTGCCCTCTTCTTGGCTTCGTAGCTGCACAACATACCGGATTTTCCTCCGGCTCCGATGATGAGTACCGTGTCGCCCGGTTTTACCAATTTGGCCGTTTGTGCCGGAGCACCGGCTACGTCAAGAGCTGATAAGGCCAATGTTTCCGGCATATCATTGGGAATCTTGGCATAAATACCGCTTTCAAACAAAATGGCTTTTCCGTCGATATCCACTTGGTCAATATCGGGGCGGATGTCTTTGATCTTATCTATACGCAGAGGCGTCAAAGACAAAGAGACCAAAGTGGCGATTCTATCACCGGGCTTCAAGTCTATCTTTCCTTCCAAAGCGCTGCCTATTTTTTCCACAACGCCTAAAAGCATGCCGCCGGAACCTGTAACTGGGTTTCTGTGCTTACCTTGTTTTGCCACAATATCCAACATGATTTCCGCAATTTTCTCTTTGTCTCCTCCTGCCTGTTCCTGTATTTGCGTAAAGCTGGCGGAATCTATGTTTAACGTTTTTACATCTATCAAAATTTCGTTGTCATAGATTTCATCCATGTTGTTATCCAGCTTGTTGGCAGGCTGCGGCAACACGCCAACTGGATCGATGACCCTATGCAGGCCGTATTTATTTCCTTTTTTCATTGTTCATTATTTTCTTTTAGGAAGACTGAGTATTTCTCTTGCCTCGTCCGGATTGGCAATTTCTCTACCAAATTCACGAGCAATACGAACTACTTTCTCTACCAGTTCACCGTTTGATTTGGCCAGAACGCCACGCGACAAGTATACGTTGTCTTCAAAACCTACGCGTACGTGGCCTCCGTCAATGATGGCAGCGGCTGCCAAAGGCATTTCGTACCTGCCCATGCCTGCTACGGTGTAGGTGGCATCGGAAGGAATGCTTCCACGCAAGAAAACAAAGTCTCTGAGCGAACCGCCAATGCCTCCGTTGACTCCCATAACAAAGTCAAAATGAAGCGGCTTGAGTATATGACCTTGCTTGTGTATACGCAATGCCATTTCAATCATACTCTTATCGAACACTTCCAGTTCCGGCTTAATGCCTCTCTCAATCATGCGTTTGCCAAAGTATATGATGGTGTTTTCTGTATTTTCAAAAATTTCGTCACCACCAAAGTTGAGCGTACCGCAATCCAAGGTTGCCATTTCCGGGTTGAGCTCAATAGGTTGCAGCCTTTCGTCGTTTGACATGCCCACCGCTCCACCTGTTGAAGGTTGGATGATAATACCGGGACATGCTTCTGCAATGCCTTCCATGATTACGCGGAAACGTTCTTTGTCTTGTGTGGGTGTTCCGTCGTCATAACGAACGTGAAGGTGAATGACACTTGCACCGGCATTGTAGGCCGAACGTGCTTCCCGCACACATTCTTCCACTGTATAAGGAACAGCAGGGTTGTGCTCTTTCAGTACTTCTGCGCCACAAATAGCGGCTGTAATGATCAATTTTTCCATAAACGTTTGTTAAATATATTTTTTCAGTGCTGCAAAAGATTCTCCAACCATGTCGGCTGCGTAAATCATATCTTCATCTGTGTGACGATAAGCTACGTAACCGTGATGGTACGGTTGCAAGAATACGCCGCGGCGAATCAATTCTGTGTAGAATCCCGGACGCAATTTCTTATACAGACCGTCTTTATCTCTGTTAAAGGTAATAAACGGCATCAAGGGAATTCCTGACACTTCTACATCGTAAGGAAGGTCTTTCATTACTTCTTTCAAGCGGTTGCCAAACAATTCTCCTTTTTCTTTTACTTTTTCAATGATGTTGTCTCTTTCCAAAATTTCGATGGTCTTGAGTGCAGCTACTTGCTCCAAACTGTTGGGGAAGAAAGTAGAAGACAGGAATACATTGTCTGCCAACACTTTCATGTGTTCTTCTTTTCCTACGACTGCACCAATGGGATATCCGTTGGCCATGGCTTTTCCAAAAGTGGAAAGATCGGGAGTCACACCCAAGATGTTTTGGGCACCACCCAAATCGTAACGGAAACCGGTACGGATTTCGTCAAATACAAGAACGATTCCGTATTTGTCTGCCAACGCGCGAACGCCTTCCAAGAAACCGGGTTTGGGCATTTCTACGTTTGCTGCCAAGGGATGACCTATTGGCGTAATCATGATGGCTGCCGTCTCGTCTCCGTGTTCTTTCAGAAGATCTTCCAGTTCGTCCAAATCGTTGTATTGGAATTCATATGTGTCTTCCCATAATTTTTTGGGAATTCCGCCTTTCACTTCCACACACCAATCGTGCCAACCGTGATAACCGCAACGCATTACTTTTACTCTGCCTGTGCTGGCTCTAGCCACGCGCACGGCCACTGTGGTAGCGTCTGAACCTGTTTTTACAAACACGGCCATCTCTGCGGAAGGAATGAGTTCTATCAATTTTTCTGCCAGTCTGTTCTGTATGGGTTGCGTCAAAGAAAAGCAAAAGCCTTTGTTTTGTATTTGTTCAATAACAGCGTTGTCAATTTCTTCTTCTCTATGACCAATGATGATGGGTCCGTATGCACAAAGCATATCAATGTATTCGTTCCCGTCAACGTCCGTTACCCGGCCGCCTTTTGCGTGATCAAAATAAATGGGATACTCTCCCGGAACAAAGTTGTAGGGACGACGAATTCCTGCAATAGCACCAGGGATAATTTTGAGGGCATCCTCATACATTTTGTCGGATAACTCCAGCTTCAATTTTTTTGACATAATTGTAAAGTATTTAAAAAGTTAAAATTTGACCATATAATTAACGAAAATAGACTGAGTATGAACATGTTCAGGAAGTATTTCTCCCACTTTCACCACTTCTTCCACTTCAGCTATAACGACATCGGCAGCCATTGCCATCAAGGTGTTGAAGTTTCTTGACGTTCCCCTGTGGAACAAGTTGCCGTCCTCGTCTGCTACTGAAGCGCCAATAAGGGCCACGTCTGCACGGAGCGGTTTTTCCAATAGATATTTTTTCCCATCCACTTCCACCACCTCTTTGCCTTCTTCCACCACTGTTCCCAATCCCGTTGGCGTGAGAACACCTCCCAACCCGGCACCGGCACAGCGAATCCTTTCAATCAATGTTCCTTGTGGTGAAAATTCTACTTCCAGCTCGCCTGCATGGTACTGCTCACCTGTAGACACATTGGTGCCTATGTGGCTTGTAATGACTCTTTTTATTTTGCGTGCCGTAATCAGCTTTCCCATTCCTTTATCTGCGTAGGCCGTATCGTTGGCAATGAGTGTCAGGTCTTTGACGTCAGTCTCTAAAAGGGCTTCCAATAGGCGGTTGGGACCTCCCACCGTAAGGAAACCACCTACCATAACAATCATACCGGATTGAATTTTGGTAACGGCTTCCTGAATTTGAATCAACTTACTCATATCTGTTTTTTTTGAATTATTCCGCAAAGATAACGAATGGTTGCAAATTTTTTGTAAAAAATTGTAATTTTGCTGCTTTGAAAGCTATCCTATGACTATTACTGCTGAAAACATCCTTCTTATCGGTTCCATTCTTCTTTTCTTTAGTCTGTTGGCAGGGAAAACAAGTTATAAATTTGGTGTCCCCACCCTGTTGTTGTTTCTTTTGGTCGGAATGATCTTTGGTAGTGATGGTATAGGTCTGCAATTCTCAAGCCAAAAAACCGCACAATTCATAGGCGTTGTAGCCCTAAGTATTATTTTGTTTTCAGGAGGTATGGATACGCGGTATGAAGAAATACGTCCTGTTGCAAAAGAAGGGATTGTTTTGGCCACGCTTGGCGTATTGCTGACAGCCGTCTTTACCGGTTTTTTCATTTATTCTCTAACTTTACTCCTTCCCGGTTTCAGCCTGCCTTTGCCTGTGTGCCTGTTGTTGGGAAGCTTGATGTCTTCTACAGATTCGGCCTCTGTCTTTGCCATATTGCGTTCAAAAGAACTGAAGCTGAAACACAATTTACGCCCGTTGCTGGAGCTGGAAAGCGGAAGCAACGACCCTATGGCCTACATGCTTACCATTACCCTT
The DNA here is from genome assembly GCA_012839605.1 of Bacteroidales bacterium. Taxonomy (GTDB): domain Bacteria; phylum Bacteroidota; class Bacteroidia; order Bacteroidales; family UBA932; genus DMER64. Next base: position 30,336 of record DUNA01000067.1, on the reverse strand, counting down.
ATTCAGGTAATTATGACAGACAGCAACGGCAAACTCTGGCCGGTGGCGTTGATGTTCTTTTACCAAATGATCATAGGTGGTATTGCCGGGTACCTGTTAGGTAAGTTATGCGGTTTCATTTTGCGTAAAATGAACATCATCAACGATGCGCTCTACCCCATATTGATCTTTGCCTTTTGTCTCTTTATTTTCTCTTTAACGGACTTAATCAAAGGGAACGGATTTTTAGCCGTTTATATTGGAGGTCTTGTCATTGGCAACTCTCGCTTTCCTCATAAAGGCATGGTCAGGAATTTTTTCGATGGCCTTTCCTGGCTCTCTCAAATCATCATGTTCTTGGCTTTGGGACTGTTGGTAAATCCTTCAGAATTGCTGCCTGTGGCCGGTGTAGGATTGCTTATTGGCGTCTTCATGATTGTTTTTGCCAGACCGGTAGCTGTTTTGCTTTCGCTGTGGCCGTTCCGGAAACTAAACTTCTCTTCGCGGATGTTTACCTGTTGGGTAGGATTGAGAGGAGCCGTTCCCATCATTTTTGCAACGTACCCGTTGTTGCATGGTGTTCCGGGAGCCAATATTCTTTTCAACATTGTGTTTTTTATTACCATCTTGTCTTTGCTGGTTCAAGGCACCTCCATTCCATGGATAGCCAGAAGACTGCACGTGGCATTTCCTCACAAGTCTATAGGCAAATCTGCTTTTGAGTTGGCTTTTTCTGAAGATATAAAATCGGCCATGAGTGAAGTGATCGTCACAGAAGAGAGCCTAAGATACGGCAACAAAATGAAGGACATTCCGCTGCCTGACAAAACGTTGGTAGTAATGGTGAAAAGAGGCAATTCCTATTTCATTCCAAGAGGTCATACAGAGATTCGTGAGAACGACAGAATGCTCATCATTTCTGACGATGAAAAAGCATTGCAGCAAACGTATGAGGATTTGGGAATGGATTCGTACATTTAAGCCAATAAGTAACAACACCGTAACATGTTATAACACACCTGTTATTAATGCGCCTATATGGCAGACTCTTTGTTATTTAGGATTAAACAAGAGACAAGCATCCCCATAGCTTAAAAATCGGTAATTTCCCGCCAAAGCATGGGCGTATATTTCTTTCCAATTGTCTCCTACCAAAGCTGCAACAAGGAGCAACAGACTAGAATTGGGTTGGTGAAAATTTGTGAGCAAAGCATCTGTAGTACGAAAAGAAAATCCCGGCATGATGAACAATTGCGTGGCCGCTGTCAACACGTCCCTGTCATCCCTTTTCAAATATCCGATCAAATGCTCCAGAGCATCTTTATACGACATCCGAGGATGCTTCGTGTACGGCTCCCATTGATCCACAAAAACAGGATCTTTTCCCAAAGCCGCCTGCACGCCCAAATAATATAAGCTTTCCAAACACCTGCATGAAGTGGTGCCCACCGGCACAACAGGTCCTTTGTGGTGTTGCAGTTGTTGTAAGAAATCCAAGGTTGCGTGAAAGGGTTCGCTATGCATGGTATGCTCACGTACATCACTTGCTTTTACCGGTCGAAACGTACCGGCCCCCACATGAAGACTCAAGTAGGCCGTTTTTATACCGTTTTCTTCCATTTCAGACAACATAGCCTCTGAAAAGTGCAATCCTGCCGTAGGAGCCGCCACAGAGCCTCTTTCGTACGCATAGACTGTCTGGTACCTTTCCGTATCGGAAGGCTCGGCAAATCGCCTTAAATAGGGAGGAATGGGCATGTTTCCCGCTCTTTCCAACACGGCAGAGAAAGAAAATCCTCCTTTCCACTCAAATTTCACCTGGTATTTACCTTCCTTCCGCCCTACCAAGGATGCTTGCAGGTGCATGTTTTGTATAAACGCATCGTTGCTCTGGTTGTAAAGAAGAAGGCTGCCCGATTTCCATTTTTTCAGATTCCCCACAGTACAGTTCCATACGCAAGAATGTTTTTGCGAAAAAGACAAGTTGTACTCGGCCGGTTCGGCCGGTTCCAAACAAAAAATTTCTATAAAAGCACCCGTTTCTTTACGAAATATCAAACGAGCCGGTATGACTTTGGAATCGTTAAAGACCAACAATGTGTTTTCAGATAGTCGATTTGTTAATTTTCTAAACGTTTGGTCCTTCCGTTCTCCTGTTTTTGTACAAACCAAGAGCAAGGAATCATGCCTTGCAGGAAGAGGATACTGCGCTATTCTCTCTTGAGGAAGATGGTAGGTGTATTCCTCCAAATGGATTTCTGGTATGTCTGCATTCAAAATTTCCATAACGGAATGCAAAGGTAGGAGAATTTGCAAAATGTTGCACTTAAAGTAACGCTTTAATCTCTATTTACAAATGTGAATTCACTTTGCGATCCAATTTGTTTACATTTGTAACTATTGTCTTTGAATTTCAGGATTGTAGTTTACAGATCTTAAAAATTATTAATCTGTGCAATTAAGCCCTTATTTGTTTAATCTTATTTATTAATACCCAGTCTTTTATATAGTTTACCTCTTTTGATGCTTTATATATTTTTGAGCCTTTTTATACAAAAACAGGGTTTGAAGCTGATTTTTCAAATACAACTTCTTATTACCCAAACTTTTATAGTATTTACATCTAGAAACGCATGAAGTAATAATCTGCCGGATGGTTATCAATGCAATCGATTGATGGTATTGATTTATAGTCACAGAGTACGCTTTATTTGTTTACATTTGTATTCAATCCTTATTCTACATTTGTAAACAAATAATATGTTACATTTGTAAAAACTTGTTTACAATTATGAAAACGCGTTTGCAACATTTTTTACAAGCAGAAAACCTCACTCCTTCCCAATTTGCGGACAGAATTGGAATTCAACGCTCAGGTGTATCTCACGTTTTGGCCGGTAGAAACAAACCGGGTTTTGATTTTATGGAAAGTATGCTGCTTTCCTACCCTTCTTTAAACGCAGAATGGTTGATGACAGGGAAAGGGAAAATGTATAAAGAGCTAAAACAAAGCCTGCCGCACGAAACAGAAGACATACAGGAAGAGGATCAAGAACAACAAATCACACAAAAACCCGTACAAACGGAAATGTTTTTTCAAAATGAAAAACAACTGATGGACTCTGGTATAAAGACTTACAGTATGCCACCTGAAGAAGAACGTAAGGTTGTAAAAGTACTTTTCTTTTATTCAGACAACACCTTTTCTGAATTTACTCCTTAAAAAGACCTATCTTTGTTTTTATGTACAAAATCATCAGGCCTCTGCTTTTTTTATTTCCACCGGAAACAGCTCATAATCTTACATTTAAAGCGTTAGGAATGTTGAAATACATTCCTTTTGGAACGCATTTGCTCAAACGATTTTTCACGTATTCCTCTCCCTCTCTTCACCGCCGTGTAATGGGACTGGACTTTCCCAATCCCGTAGGATTGGCAGCAGGACTGGACAAAGACGCAAAAGTATACAACCAACTGGGAGCGTTAGGGTTTGGCTTTATTGAAATTGGATCTGTAACGCCACTGCCCCAAGAAGGAAACCCCAAGCCCAGGAGCTTTCGGCTGGTAAAAGACAAAGCTCTGGTCAATAGGATGGGAATAAACAACTTAGGAGTAAAGAACGCCATTGCCAATTTGCGCAAAACAAAGCCCAAGGTACTGATTGGAGGCAACATTTCTAAAAACACTGTAACTCCTAATCATTTGGCTTACAAAGATTTTGAAGTAGCCTTTTCGCAGTTGTACGATTATGTGGATTACTTTGTAGTCAACGTCAGTTGTCCCAACGTCAAAGATCTGAGCAACTTGCAATCTGTGGAAGATCTAACGGAAATAGTCAAACGTTTGGTAGATATTCGCAGGTATTGTGACGTATACCGCCCCATCTTGTTAAAAGTCTCTCCGGACATCTGTACAAACACGTTGGATGAACTGATAGAAGTGATTACGCTTTTTGGACTGGATGGAGTCATTGCCTGCAACACCACTACTTCCAGGGAAGGTCTTCTGTCCGGTAAAGAAAAAGTAGAGACCATAGGTGATGGCGGATTGAGCGGAGCGCCTTTAAAAGAAAAGGCTTTGGCTGCCATTCGTCATATTCATAAAAAGACAGACGGAGCTCTGCCTATAATAGGAGTCGGAGGTATCATGTCAGCGGAAGATGCACAAGAGATGTTGGATGCAGGTGCGCAGTTGATTCAAATCTATACGGGCTTCATATATGAAGGTCCCACTTTTGTTCGTAAAATACTGAAACATATAAACAAGTAACATTCATTTAACCTAAAGCTTTATGTTGAACAAACGCATTTTCTTATTAGCCGCTGCGCTTTTTCTTGTATGCATTTCGTGCACCAACAAAGAAGAAAAAGCCATAAAACAAATAGACAACGTGCTGACCACTCTATGGCCCGCCCAGGAACCCGGAGGCGCTTTTCTTCTTATGAAAGGAGATCGCGTAGTGTTTCAAAAAGGATACGGACTGGCTACTATAAACCCCGACACGAAAATCACTCCTGAAACTTTTTTCTGCATAGCCTCTGTTTCCAAGCAATTTGCAGCAACGGCCATACTGCGCTTGGCAGAAGAAGGTGCCCTCTCCTTAGACGATCCCGTTTCCAAATTTTTCCCCCATTTCAAAGCCGACTTTTTCAAAGACATCACACTACACCACTTGCTTACGCATACGTCCGGCATACCGGATGCCAGGCCGCGGACTGATAGCGTGCATGTCTACCATTCCACAGATGTAGCGTCGTATTCCTACTTGGATACGCTTAGTTTCCTGAATTTTGACCCGGGTACCGCATACGAGTATATGAATCCCACATACCAGCTTTTCTATACCATTATTGAAAAAGCTTCCGGAATGCCGTTTGAAACATACATGAGAGAGGCGCTTTTTGATCCGGCAGGAATGAAAGAAACAATCTATTTTGAAGACGGTCGCGACATCCCCCGAATGGCACACGGCTATAGGAAGAACAAAGATACAGAAGCTTGGGAAGAATACGACTACGGAGAAACTACGTTCTTTGCTTCCAAAGCAGACGGAGCGCTCTACACCTCTTTGGAAGAATTCATGCAATGGGAGTATGCTTTAAGAGACAACCTGATTATCAGCAAAGAGATGGCAGACAAAGCACATACGTCATATATTGCTACGAATTTGCCGGAGACAGGTTACGGATACGGTTGGTTTGTAAGCCAAGTCCACGGCAAAGAGAAAATATTCCACACCGGCGACAACGGAGGATTTACCCTATATGCAGGAAGGTATCCCCAATCGGATGTACTGATGCTCGTCTTCTCCACAAAGAAATTTGAACGTGAGAAAACAGTAGCTGAGCTGGAAGACATCTTGTTCCTGGGCGGTTTGTTGTAAACCGGTCTTATGGCAAGAGGCGTAGGAAGTTGCCTCCCATAATCTTTTCAATATCTTGCGGAGAATACCCGCGGTTGTACAGTTCTTCCGTAATGGCGGGAACGTACGATACGTCTTCCAATCCCTCCGGACACACGTCAATGCCGTCAAAGTCTGATCCAATACCCACATGATCGGGTCCTACAAGCTTCACGACGTGGTCTATGTGGTCTACTACTCTTTTGTAAGAGGGTCTGGGGAGCTCGTAAAGGGCCTTTTCCGCCTGTTTAAAGCGCTCTTCGTGTGCAACAGGGTCTTTGTCATACAACTCTTGCGCTTCTTCGTAGGCATCCAATAAAGGGCTTGCAGCCAACGAGTATTCTTTATCCAGGAAAGAAGGGTAAAACGTGATTTGCAACACTCCGCCTTTCGCAGCCAAATCTACAATCATCTGATCTGTAAGATTTCTTGGCACATCACATAAAGCTCTGCAGCAAGAGTGAGTAGACACTACGGGACGGGTTGAATACTTGAGCACATCATAAAATGCCTGGTCTGAAATGTGAGCCACATCAACCAATACTCCCAATCTGTTCATTTCTGCAATCAATTCTCTTCCAAAAGGACTTACTCCGTTCCAACGTTTTTCTTTGGTGGCCGAACTGTCGCATACTTTGTTGTTGCCTGCATGAGTCAAAGTAATGTAACGAACTCCCATCCTGTGAAACAAGCGCAACAAAGACAAATCTTTGTGGATGGGTCCGGCGTTTTCCATGCCCAGAAAAATGGCAATCTTTCCCTGCTGTTTCAAGGCCCTTGCCGTTTTTGCATCGGTTGCCAGAGCTACCTTATCCGGATTCTTATCCAGCATATCGTATACAGACGCAAAAGCCTCTAAGGCTTTAAAGGTACACTCAAACGGTTCCCAATTGTTGGACACATAAATAGCAAAGAAAGAGGCATCTACGCCCCCTTCTTTCATGCGCACCAAGTCTACATGGCCTGTTTGCAAACGTTGGCCTATGTCGACTCCTTTTCTACGCAAGAAGATGGGAGTATCACAGTGAGAATCAAGTACTAAAATTTTTTCGTGGAGTTCTTTGGCTGTCATCATATGGGTTTTAATAATAGTTCAGTTTGGAAGCGCCGCTTATATTCACATTCCTCAAAAGGGCGTTTCTGTTGTAATACAATTTTGAAGCACCCGATAGTGTTGGATCCAGTGAGCCCGTCACGTGAACCCGCGCTCTGGAAACTCCGCTGACACCGGCTTTCATAGTTTCTACCTGAAAGCGCGCTCCTTCAAATTCACTCGTTCCACTCATATTCAACAACGCCCTGATGGCGTCTCCTTCTATGGTAGTCCTACCGGTACCGCTGATTTCCACGTTGGCAAAGGTAATGGTTTTTCCTTCCAGGTAAAAGTATGCTTTGGAAGCACCGCTGACCTCTGAACGAAGTTCTTCTGTCTTGCCGTAGAAGGTGAGTTCCGACACCCCCGATATTTCTACAGACAATTCGTTGCAGTCTACGTTCTTAACATCTACCTGGGACACGCCCGACAATTCAATTTTCATTTTGTTTGTGCGGAAAGGATCGCGTACGTGTATCTTGGCAACTCCGCTGGTTTGAAGCCAATCCAACTCCTTAAGTTTCACTTTACATAAAACCTCTAAATCTCTATATTTCTTCTGTATAGACCTTGGCAACTCTCCCCTTATCAAGCCTATGCGAAGAATTCCATCGCGTACTTGTACATCCAGGTATTTGAATATTTCGGGAGGCGTTTCTATGGAAAGAGCATATTCATCTGCTTTCTCCACCACCACCTGAACAATATCGGAAGCTTGTATTCCGGAAAAATGTGCCACCTGAAAATCCCTCTTTTCAGGAGTACCCTTCTGTGCTTGCAACGGAAGTGCAAACAGGGCCAACAAAATGATAATGGATGATTTTTTCATGATTTATAGAGATTTAATGATGGAGGCGCCTTTGGTTGAGGATTTGGAATACACAGGGTTGCCTTTAACCCTGATTACAGAAGCACCTACAGATGTAGCACTTATAGTACCTTTCACGAAAATTTCCGCTGTAGAAGCCCCGGAACACCTTACGGTCATGTCTTCCGTTTCAAAATCAAAAGCTCTTACTTTGCTCCCTCCCGCTGCTTTTAAAACCATAGTTACGGAACTACCGTACAACATCACAGAAGAAGCACCCAAGGCTTGCAAGTCCATTTTGTTTGTTTCTTGATAATAATTCAAAGACGACGCTCCGTTGACATACGCTTTTGTCTGTGTAGCCAATCCATTCATCTTTAATACAGAAGCCCCTGTCATGTCAATATTTACTGCATGTGAGATGGCATGTATTTCTGCATGCGAGGCTCCCGATAATTTGATCTGAAAATTGGCCGGCATAAAGCCGTCTTTGGCCACCAATACGGCTGCATTGGATAACGTAACTCCTTCCAATTCAGGTAGAGTAATACGACCGACTATGGTATGTCTTTTATGAAAGACGTTCTTAGTCGTACGCCACCACTCTCTTGTTATTCCCAATTTCAGGGTATTTCCGGACACGCCCACCGTCAACTCATGAACCAGATCTTCAGGTATTTCCAATTCCATTGTGTAGGAATTTCCTTTACGTACTTCAAGTTTGTACAAAAAAGAAGCGTCTATGTGTGAAAAGGGTTCCAATTCATACGTGCGTATAGTAGTCTCCATAGCTCCCATCCATACGCTTACGGAAAGAATGAGGGCCGTTATTACATATTTTTTCATAAATCATGGGGGTGTTTTGTCAATGAAGCAATCTCTACCATTCCTTCATATAACCGTTTATAATACTCTTTATTTAAATGTTTTATATCTTTCTTACTTATGCCTATCGGCAGCATGTTTTCAAATTCAACATCCGATTGCGGCATGATGGAATACATGTTCATCAATATCTCCCTTTGCTTGAACTCTGGCAAGTGTTCTATACTTCGTTCTATTTGATCCGACAATTTTACTATTTGAGCGTAATAACACGCTCCGCTGCCTGTCAAACACGGTTGAGTTTTGTACAATCCTACCGTAAGCATTAATACAATTAAAGCTGCAGATGTGCTACTAATCAGAAAGATAAGCCTTTGTCTCTTTCTTGTTTTTTGTCGTTTCAACAACCGTTGTTCGTGACCTTCAGGTAAATCTTCGTGTTCAAACAACGCCTTGTTTTCCTGAATAAAATTCTTTAAAACATCCATGTTTTTTTAATTCTTCCATTAATCTTTGCCTTCCCCGGCTGTATGCACTTCTGACAGAAGACGGTTTGCGTTTTGTAATTTGCGCAATCTCTTCAAAATCATACCCTTCAAACAAGTAAAGGCTCAAAACCACACGGTATCCGGACGGCATGGTCTGCAATACCTTTTTTATGAGAGCCACTTGATGAATCCGCTCCTGCTCAGAGTTGTAGTGTGCCCTATTGTTGGTTGTATTTTCACTTTCAATAATTCTCAGAACGTTCGTGTTATCAATGGATTCAGCGTCCAGGTTTTTCTTGAAATCCAAAGACCTAAGACGATCGATGGCTCCTCTGACAGCTACTTTTTTGACCCAACCGTAAAAAGCTTTTTTGTTGATGTAGCGGAATGTTCCCGAAGTAAATCCTTTGATAAACGCATCATGCATACATTCTTCTGCATCCAAAGGCGATCCCAATATCCGCAAACACGTATAATAGATGGGTTTATGGAATTCCCTGTAAAGGGCGGACTGATCCATTGTCAATGCTTATTAAGTGCTCTCACTTATAGAAACGAATTGTTCTGTGTTTTGTTGCACTTTTGTACCGTTTCTTTTGAAATCCAGAACCATCAGGTCCACTACCCGCCCGTAACTGGCCACCCCGTCTTGCTGTGCATTGGCTTTCAAATAAGCATTGTTTACTTTCTGGGAAGTTTCTGCAAAAGATGTCCTGTATTTTTCCCAATACTCTTGTGCCGTAAGCAAATCGTGCATGACGCGCGGAGAAAGCTGTTGCAGTACCTTTTTATGTTCTTCTGCTGAAGCTTTATACAGTGCATTAAGTACGTAATTGAAAGACAGCAACAAACACGAATATTTTAGATCTCCGCTACGTGTATGGCGAGCCAACAAGTACGTTAAAAAGTTGGCTTCATTTTCTCTCATAAAACCTCGGACGTGTGCTTGTTCGTGTGCCATAATGGCCGGCATACGAAATACAGGCACATCTTTATTTATGTTGGCTTCCAGAGTCCAAGGGAAAAAGAAACCGCTCAAATACGCATAGGACATCAAACGCGAAGCCACAAAAGGTTTTGTGGCCGGAAACCTACCGCCTACGACCAGGCCTGTGGATTGTTCCAAAGAGTCATACGCTCTGTCTATTTCCTTTTTATACCCATCAAACGTCAAATCCGGCACCATGTCTCCTTCCAAGTTCCGCCTGGTGTATGTAGCCGCGCTGTTCACTTCTTGCACCAAATAATCAGCCAAAGCCAACAATTCCTCTGCTGTGGCGTATTCATCGGGGTATTTCAAATGCTCTTCCAAAGGCACTCTGTGGTAATGCACCCCGCAAGTAAGAATGAAAACTGATATTGCATATACCGCTCCTACCACCACACCGTAAAACCACTTTGCACACAGGCGTCCCACATGCTTGAAGGGTTTTGTAACAAGCAGCACACAGACTTTGATGAAGGAAAAAAGAAGGAAAACCACCAAAAGCAACAACAGCAACTCGGCAAGAGAAAAAGGCAAGAGAGCCATAACCCACGATATGCCCTGTGCTGCGTACCGATATAGAAAACGGCTGTAAACGGCGTCCATCAATGCCGGGAACAGCCTGAAGAGCAACAACACCAGTAAGCTGAAGCTCAAAAACCAAAATGATCTACGTAGTTTCATGAAGGCAAAGTTATTATATTTGTCCTTTCTTTATCTTATCATTATGAAAAAACGTACCACTTTGTTGCTGGTTTTCATGTATTTTATGATATCCTTACCGGCACAGAATCGCTCTTTTTATCCCCTTCCGGATAGCACAACAGCCAAAATGATGACAGACTCATTGCAGAGCGTCCTTTCCGACGGTGTCATGCGAGCTGCAAGAATCAATATCAGAAGCATACACGCCAACGAACAAAAACGAATACTCTCTTTCAAATTTACGAATGGGATGGCCGATTATCCCATGAGAGATGAAAAAATACAACAAGTCAAGCAGACCATCAGGCATTTTCTGCCGGAACGATTCAAACCTTACGAACTGCAGATACGAACGGACGGGAAAGACTTGGAAGAGCTCGTCCCGGACATGTACAAAAGCAGCTATACCCCCCTGACCAAGAGTCAGATAGAGAAAAACAAAAAAGACCATGCTGCAGCTGTGGCCGTCAACAAAAAAAAATTGGCCAAACGCAGTGCCAAAGTGGGAACACCGAAAGAAGTAGCCTTGCAACAAAAACTGGAAGACAGGCAAGCTTCCATCAATACATTGAAACTTCAAGCCCAAGAACAGCAAAAGAGAGACAGACGCAAACGAAACAGACACAAATGGCCCGATATAGGTCCCACGCCGTTGGTAACAAAAGAAGAACAGCCGTTTGATATCACCAACGGATTGCAAAACAACCACATTGCCCTTTGGCACAGCCACGGTTTGTACTACGAACAAAAACACGCCCGATGGCAATGGCAAAGAGCCCGCCTTTTTCAAACGGTGGAAGACCTGTATACCATGTCTTATGTCATTCCTTTCCTGGTGCCTATGCTGGAGAATGCCGGAGCCTATGTACTGTTGCCGCGTGAAAGAGATACGCAAACACACGAAGTCGTGGTAGACAATGACAGTCCTTGGAGCGGATACAGCGAGCAATCGGGAACGTACATATGGCGTACGGACGAAAAAGACTCTCGTGGTTTTGCCCATAAAAAAGAAGTGTATACAAACTACGACAACCCGTTTAGAATGGGTACGTACCGCCGCATCATCACACACAACCCCAAATTGAGTGGAAAAGCATCTATGCAACCGGCTTATGCTCACTGGGTTCCCACTATACCGGAGGCAGGTACATATGCCGTATACGTATCTTATGCCAGTTTGCCGGAAAGCACCCGAGACGCGCGGTATACCGTATACCACAAAGGCGGATCGGATGTGTTTAAGGTCAACCAACAAATGGGCGGAGGCACCTGGATTTATCTGGGTACCTTCCTCTTTGACGAAGGCAAACATATGGAAGGCCGGGTGACGCTTTCCAATGAAAGCCAAGAAATACAAGCTGTGGTCACCGCCGATGCCGTGAAATTTGGCGGTGGTATGGGCAACATAGGCCGGTTTGTACAAGACACGTCTGTATTGGCTTCCTACGGAAACATAGAAATACCGCCCGTTACCAGCCAATACCCGCGTTTTACGGAAGGTTCCCGCTACTGGCTGCAATGGGCCGGGTTTGCTGATTCTGTGTACACGTATAACGAAGGAGAACACGATTACAACGACGATTTTTCATCAAGAGGACGCTGGGTAAACACCTTGACCGGAGGTTCGGAAAAGTATCCGCAAAACCCCGGTTTACATATACCGATTGACCTTTCACTGGCTTTTCATACCGATGCAGGTGTAACCTTCAATGACAGTATCATTGGCACCTTAGCCATTTACACCAGAGACAGTGACGGTACAGAATTGTTACCAACAGGGCAAACAAGATTGACTTCCAGAGATTTGACAGATATTGTGCAAACACAAATTGTGAACGATATCCGGCAAACATGGAATCCCGATTGGACAAGACGCGGAATTTGGAACCGTTCCTATGCAGAAAGCCGCTCCGCACAAGTTCCAAGCATGCTTTTGGAGTTGCTGTCGCATCAAAACTTTGCCGATATGCGTTTTGGATTGGATCCTCGCTTCCGATTCACAGCCAGCAGAGCCATTTATAAGGGGATATTACGCTATTTAAGCCATTCCAAGGGCCTCCCCTATGTCGTACAACCCCTTCCCGTACGCGCACTGTCAGCAGACATTAAACAGCCGGGAACAGCCCTTTTAAGCTGGAAACCCACAGAAGACGTCTTGGAACCTACGGCAGTTCCCGACGGATACATGGTCTATGTAAGAAAAGGAAATACAGACCAAGCGTTTACTAAAGGCATGTACATCAAAGACAACAGTCTGGAATTGCCCATAGAACCGGGTGTCCATTACAGTTACAAAGTTGCTGCCGTTAACAAAGGAGGAGAAAGTTTTTCTTCAGAAACGGTCAGCCTCTACCAAGCCCCACAAGAGAAGGGTAAAATACTTATTGTCAACGGATTTACCAGAGTTTCCGGTCCGGAAAGTTTTGCTTCGGAAGATACGTTGTTTGCCGGTTTTCACGATCCCCTGGACTACGGAGTGCCTTACATAAGAGATATTGCTTATACAGGTCCGCAATTTGAATTTCGTCGCAAACGGCCGTGGGCCCATGACGACGCCCCCGGCTTTGGTGCCAGCCATGCCGACTGGGAAAAGGCCGTTCTGCCAGGAAATACGTTTGATTACCCGCTCATTCACGGAATAGGTTTTGCTCAAAACGGATACAGCTACGTAACGTACAGTCTGGAAGCCTTTACGGAAAAAGAAACAGATGCGTACGCCGTAAATGTCATTTTAGGCAATCAGAAAAAAGTCCTTCATGCAGGAGTGCCTGAAGAACAGGCAGATTTTGCCGTTTTTCCGTCTTCTTTGCAACACGCCCTTTCCCTTTATACACAAAAGGGAGGCAATGTATTGATAACAGGATCCCACCTGACAACCGACTTGTGGGAAGGACCGCTTGCCGATACAGTGGCCCAGCGTTTTGCACAAGACGTATTGAAAATAAGGCACAGAACGAACAGAGCTGCAAAGAGCGGAGAAGTTGTCATAGCTCCCAACCCTTTCCCTGCATTTTATACAAAGGAAATTCCAGTGGATCCCAAGTATACATTTTATGCAGAACCCAATACGGTAGTCTACCCCTGTGTAGCTCCCGATGCTTTTGAACCGGCAGTAGAAGACGCATATACCGTATTCAGATACGCAGAGAATCGCCTAAGTGCCGGAGTAGCCTGGAAAGGAGCTTACAAAGTAATTACGCTGGGATTTCCCCTGGAAACCCTACGTACTCCGGAAGAGAGACTGGAATTGGTTACACAATGCCTAAAATTCTTTGAAACTGACAAATAGTCAGCCTATCCTGTGTTGGAATGGTTTTTGACATTTGTGGTTGCACAATCACAAAACAAGAACTATGAAAAATAAAGGAACTATTGGAGTTACGACACAGGACATTTTCCCCGTTATCAAGAAATTTTTGTATTCAGACCATGAAATTTTCCTTAGAGAATTGATTTCAAACGCTGTAGACGCCACGCAAAAAATGAAAACGCTGGCGGCCAAAGGAGAATTCAAAGGCGAACTGGGAGATGTCACCATTCGTGTTCATGCCAATCCCGATGCATCTACCATTACCATATCTGACAGAGGCATTGGCATGACGGCAGACGAAGTGGACAAATACATCAACCAGATTGCTTTTTCCAGTGCCGGAGAATTTCTTGAAAAATACAAAGACCAAGAAGCCGGTATCATAGGCCACTTTGGACTTGGATTTTATTCCAGTTTTATGGTGGCCAAAAAAGTAGAGATTATCACAAAATCCTGGAAAGAAGGAGCCGAGGCTGTCAAGTGGACGTGTAAAGGCACCCCGGAGTACACCATGGAATCTGTTGAAAAAGAAGACAGAGGTACCGATATCGTCCTTCATTTGTACGCGGAACACAAATCGTACGCTGAAGAGTACAAAATCAACGAATTGCTGCGCAAGTACTGCAGTTTCTTACCTGTAGAGATAGCTTTTGGTAAAGAAAAAGAATGGAAAGACGGCAAAGAAATAGAGCTGGATAAAGACAGAATAGTAAACGATGTCAAGCCGTTATGGACAAGGAAGCCGGTTGACTTGAAAGACGAAGACTACAAAGAGTTCTACAACAAGCTCTATCCCATGGCAGAAGAACCGCTCTTCTGGATTCATTTAAACGTGGACTACCCTTTCAAACTTACCGGAGTGCTCTATTTCCCAAAAATCAAAGACCGTTTGGAAGTAACACGTAACAAGATCCAATTGTACAGCAACCAAGTGTTTGTAACGGACAATATAGAAAACATTGTCCCGGATTTTCTTACCTTATTACACGGTGTGCTGGACTCTCCGGACATTCCTCTGAACGTGTCGCGCAGTTATTTACAGAGTGATTCCAACGTAAAGAAAATTTCCGCTCACATTACACGAAAAGTAGCCGATCGCTTGGAAGAAATCTTTAAAAACGACAGGCCCGCCCTGGAAGAAAAATGGGATAACCTGAAGCTTTTCATAGAGTACGGAATGATGACGGAAGAAAAATTCTACGATAGGGCCAAAAAATTTGCTTTGCTCAAAAACACAGATAGCAAATATTTGAGTTTTGACGAATACGCTACCCTCATTGAGCCCAACCAGAAAGACAAAGACAAGAATTTGGTGTACTTGTATGCCACACACGCAGAAGAGCAATATTCCTATATAGAAGCCGCCAAAGCCAAAGGGTACGATGTTCTGTTATTGGATTCACCCTTGGTAGCCCACTTTGTGAATTTGCTGGAATCGAAAATGAAAAACACACGCTTTGTTCGTGTAGATGCAGATACACCGGAAAGGCTCATCTTGAAAGAAGAAGCAAGCAAACCCGATTTAAAGGAAGAAGAAGAAAAAGAATTGCAAGAATTATTCACGGAAGCCCTCCCCAAAGACGTCACATTCACCGTTGCTTTTGAGAACATGGACGAACAACAACTGCCCGTTCTCATCACGCAGGGAGAATGGATGCGCCGTTACCGTGAAATGAGCGCCTTGGGCGGAGGCATGAATTTTATGGGTACCATGCCGGAATCGTACAATCTGGTAGTCAACCTCAAGCATCCGCTTGTGGAACGTATCCGTGAATCAAAAGACGAAAAATTGGTTAGCCAAGTGTGCGATTTGGCCCTATTGGCCAACAATCTGTTAAAAGGAGAAGCCCTTACACAGTTTATAAAAAGAAGTGTTGACATCATTCAGTGATGTCAACACCTTTCTCTTTCAACCTGCCTATTGCAACGGAGCTATAACCTCCATCAACTCAGGCAGATCCATACCAATATCTTTCAGAAACTCCATTCTGGGGACGCCGTTGTTGTTCCAACCGCGACGTTTGTAAACGGCATCCAACAGTTTTTCATATTGGTCTTCTCTATAGCGACGCAATGCATTGCGTCTTTCATCCAAAGAAAGTATGGTAGGATCTATACCGGCCTCTTCTTTCAATTGTGTGTCGTATCTTTCTTCTCTGGATAAGTACTCTTCTTCTGTTACCGGTCCGCAGGCGCGGTACGGTTGTGCATCGTGTGCACGCAAGCCGTATCCCATACGTATGTTAAAGACCCTCTGGAAGTTGTAGACTCTCTCAGACTGTTTGATCATTTCTTCCTTATCAAATTCCCATCCCGTGACACCCTTAAATACCGTCACATAATTGTCTACGTGCTCCGGCACCTTGTGGGGTTCGTCTTGTTCCGCGTTGTCTGCCGGTTCTACGTCGTTCCAGCACAATTTGCAAAAACCGGCCAAGCCAAACCACGTTCTAAACATGGGAAAATAATGCAATGCTTCTGCTTTGTCCTCAAATGTGGGAATTTGGTTGTTGACCATATCCATAAATATAAGCCATGCCTCGTCGTGCTGCGGTCCTTTGTTTGTCATGGCGTAGCCACCTTGCTGGGCCAAAGATTCTTTAGAGATGTACATGGAATACTCCATTCCCTTGTTTTCCATAGCTATGTCGTTCAGGAAATCGGGATCTCCCCACCCTTTTTCAATGAACAGCTCTTTCATCTTTCGCACTCCCAAACCGGCTACCATACCAAACCCTTCTCCGCGAGCCAACTGGTGCATGCATTCCAAAGCATCTTCTGCATTTCCCCAGGTAAAGTCCAGTCCGCCTGTTTTTTCTATATCAAGGATGCCTTCTTCCCAGCATTCCATAATAAACGCCACGATATTTCCCCAAGAGATGGTACAAATCCCGTACGTGTCGCAATAGAAATTCTGTTCAATGACATAGAGCGGATCAAAGACGGCAATGTTGGATCCGACGGCTGCTGCCGTTTCGTATTCGGGACCATCCACAAGCACTTTTGAACCTTTATACGGTCCCGTACGCAATTCAAA
The DNA here is from genome assembly GCA_012839605.1 of Bacteroidales bacterium. Taxonomy (GTDB): domain Bacteria; phylum Bacteroidota; class Bacteroidia; order Bacteroidales; family UBA932; genus DMER64. The sequence goes on along the minus strand of DUNA01000067.1, from coordinate 13,705 downwards.
ATCATCCACCCCTTTGGCACACATCATAGAACAACCCAACCAGCACCCATCGGGAACGCCTTGCGTAAAGTGTTGTTTCCAGACCTCCAAATCTATTTTATGGCAATCCTTGTGGTCTCCGTATTTGAAATTCATGACGGGCAACAAATCGTATTTTTCCATAACTCCCATCAAATGAGCCGTTCCCACTTTCCTCATTTGGCATTGTTCGTCGTCCAGTTCTACCATTTCTCTGGTAAAACGTTTGCCTCGTTCAATGATGGCCGGCAAGTCTACCGGGTTGTTTAAGTTCCCGCTGACTTTAGGAATCTTGGCCACAACGGCACGTACGTTCTTATGACGCAGCAACGTACCCAATCCGCCTCGTCCGGCTTGCTTGAGTCGTATTTTTTGACGTTTTACATCATAAAAAGAAAAGTTGAGCATACCAATCAAGGAATGATCTGCCGCCTTGCCACTCGACACAACGGAAATATTCAATTTGTCGCGCTCGTTGTCTGCAAACATTTCATGCAGCTCTTCTGCCAACAAATGGGAATCTATATGCAATTCTGCCGGCGGTACAAAGAATTCTATTTCATGGTCCACACCGTTTATGTAAACGACGACCTCGCGGGGTGCAATTCCCTGAATTTCAATAGCATCAAACCCGGCAAACTTCAAATGAGGACCAAAGTGCCCTCCTACGTTGGAGTCTACCACGCCTTCCGTAAGCGGAGACAATCCCACACAAATGCTCTTACCGGATCCTGCGTATTGTGTAATGCCGCAGACGGGACCTCCTGAAATAACGATTTCGTTTTCCGGATCATCCCATTTTGTCTGTGGAGTAACGGCATCCCACAACATGCGCAACCCGTAGCCTTTACCTCCTACAAATTTTTCTTTTACCTGCTGAGGGACAGGACGTACTTCTGCGCCATACGAACTCAAGTCTACATAAAGACTTTGGTCTGCATAACCTCTATCCAGCGGTTTCCAGTTGTAAGGTATTTTAGCCAGTACTTCTCTATTCTTAATTATATCATTCATAGATAAGGTCTTTAAATTGTATATTTGCCCCACAAATTTAAGGAAATTGACGGGATTCCAAAACATAAAAACCGTATTGGCTTCCAAGTGCGTTGGCATTGCCGGAGCCGGTGGCTTAGGCTCGAACGCCGCTGCAGCCTTGGTTAGGGCCGGAATAGGCCGGCTGGTCGTTGCCGATTTTGATGTAGTCGAAGACAGCAACTTGGACCGTCAGTTCTATTTTCCGGATCAAACGGGACAACCCAAAGTGTATGCTCTGAAAAACAACTTGCTACGCATAAATCCAACAGCTTTTGTCCGGGTTTTTCATGAAAAAATCACACCCGACAACGCCCGTTCTTTTTTCTCTTCTTGCCACGTAGTGGTAGAGGCTTTTGACAACGCTGAGGAAAAAGAGTGGTTTGCCGTATGGATGGACAAGCATTTGCCCCGTATCCCCATAATTATGGCCTCCGGCATTTCCGGATGGGGACATCCGGAGCAGATGCGTGTGCAACGAACAAGCAACATGTATGTATGCGGACATCAGGTGGAACCGGAGAAAAAAGAAATACCTTTGCTGGCTCCGCGTGTGATGCAAGTAGCCATGATGCAAGCAGACCTTGTTTTGGAAATTTTATTGAAAGATATACCCCAAACACATGACCATAACGTTAAACAATAGAAAAGAAACATTTGATACAGGCCCCTTAACCATCACGGACATTTTGCATATAAAATCTTTCCGGTTTAAAATGTTGGTTATCAAACTCAACGGGGCTTTGATTGCAAAAGAACTTTACGACTCTACTCTTGTCAAAGAAGGTGACACACTGGATGTTATCCATTTGATTAGCGGAGGGTGAATGCATAGATATACATTATGAAACAAATACTTATGAAACGATTTTGGCTGTTTATCCTGCCCCTGCTGGCCCTTCCGGCCTCTTCCTGCATTTCTGTGGGATTGGATGCCGTCAGTGGTTCAACACTCATCTGGAATTCCGGATCCAACAATTATTTTAACAGAGAAGCGTATACAACCTTGTCGGGTCCAAAAAAATTGTGGATTGACGGGGAAGTAGAGCAGCCTACAGAAGTCAAATTGTCAAAATTTCCTTTACGTACCGTGACTGTCAAAGAAGCTACGTACTGCAAAGAAGGTGATTCCATTGCTTTCTTGGGTGCGTATAGGTACGAAGGCTATGCTCTTTGTGATATTTTAAGCGGCCTGAAAGTAGACAAAGCCAGTAAAGAAGACCTGTGGCCGCCTATAGATTTGTATATAGAAATACGCAATCAAGCCGGCGATAAAGCTGTTTTTTCCTGGGGAGAAATCTTCTATTCGGCCAATATGTACGGCATTGTCATAGCCAAAAGAGTAACGCGCGTTATACCGGGAAAGACGGGAGAATTGTGGGATTTACCCACAGAAATGAAATTGATTTCCACCACGGATCAGATTTCTGTTAGAAACATTCCTTCGCCCACTCACATTTCCGTACATTCTTTAAGAGGCAATTACGTTGTAAACAGGGCTCCGGAAGTTCTGGAAAACGATCCGGGCAGATTGGCTGTTCAAACTTCTTTCAAAGATACAGCTGCCGTGCTGACGGAACTTCCCAAAGATCTTCCCGTTGTTACGTACCCCGTACTCTTTTATGGAAACAGCACCGGATATAAAGGGATTAGGGAGTTTTCAGGACAAATGCTCAGTCGCGTCATAGCTCCCTGGTTCCCAAGCAACGATTACCACACCGTTCAAACAGGTATGTTGAGTATTGCCGGCGTAGACGGTTTCCGAGCCGCTTTCTCCGTTTCGGAAATAGTCAACCGCAACGACCACAAGGAAATCCTGTTACGGCAAGACGGAGTTTCCTTTTCCATCTATACGGCCTGCGATGCTTTTGCTGACAGAAGCATCAAAGGGTTGAGTGAAATAAGACTTATTCAAACAGAACCATGAAAAAGACAAGTAAATATTTGATATACCTGTCTGTTTTGCTTCCTGTACTCTTTACCGGATGCCGGCAGAAAGCAGACAACAAACTGGTCATTTTCCATGCCGGGAGCCTGGCCATGCCCTTTAAAGCGTTGGCAGACAGTTTTACCATTATGTATCCCGGTACGGAATTTAAAATGGAAGCAGCCGGAAGCGTGGATTGTGCACGTAAAATCACAGAATTGGGACGTTCCTGTGACATTCTGGCTTCAGCCGATTACCAGGTAATAGACCAATTGCTCATCCCCGACCACGCTACTATCAATGAGCCGTTTGCAGTCAACAGCATCATCATAGCCTATACGGACAAATCCCGAAAGGCAAACGAAATCACCACGGACAATTGGTATGAGATACTGCTGTCTCCCGACGTTTTTTACGGCCGCTCAGACCCACATGCAGATCCGTGCGGATACCGTACTGTATTTGCTTTGCAATTGGCACAGGAGTATTATACAGGTTCAAAAGGGAAAGCTCCTTTCCAAGTAAGCGATTTCACGGAAAAAGACCGGCGCTTCATACGACCCAAAGAAGTAGATTTGTTGGCATTGTTAGGCAGTCAGGCCATTGATTACATGTTCATCTACAAATCTGTGGCGCTACAGCACAGGCTGCGCTACGTAGAATTGCCGACAGAAATCAACCTGGGAGACAACACACTGGCAGAACATTACGCCAAAGCCCAGCTGAAAATCAGAGGAAACAGTCCGGGCGATTCCGTCGTAGTAACGGGAACCCCCATCACGTATAGTTTCACTATTCCGCACAACGCGGAAAACCCGGAACTGGCTGAAAAATTCGCTCGTTTTCTGAAAGACCCCGACGGCGGACAAAAGATCCTCCGTGCTATGGGACAATGATGCCGTGATCGGGTTCAAAAGCAAATGACCGGTTTGCCAAAGCATCTACCTCGGCTTGGTCGTGCGTTACGTGCAAGATGGTAATACCCGTTTGCGACACGTTTTTCAACAGTTGAATGGATTGATCTCTTAGCGGAGCATCCAAGGCAGACAAAGGCTCGTCCAACAACAACACTTTGGGATGAATCACCAACGTTCGAGCCAGAGCCACACGTTGCTTCTCCCCTCCCGAAAGCAATTCCGGCATACGCGACAGGTGACGCACGATGTCCAAGTCCTCGGCCATTTGTGTGACCGTTTGTTTTATCTCCAACTTCTTCAAGCCTCTGATGACCAAAGGCCAAGCTATGTTGTCAAAAACATTCATATGCGGAAAAAGGGCATAATCCTGAAACAAAATACCTGCCGGTCTGCGTTGCGGGGGCATATGTGTACAATCCATCCCATCAATAAAGATGCTGCCTTTCTTTAACGGCCTCAACCCGGCAATCAATTCCAACAGCACCGTTTTGCCCGATCCCGAAGGTCCAAACAAAGCGCAGTAATCTCCTTTTTGCAATTCCAGGGAAAAATCTTTCAAATGAAAAGACCCCACTTTGTATTCTAATTCGCAACACTTGAGCATATTACACCTTGTTGTTTTTACGTCCTACCAAGCGCAACACCATAAACACCAAAATACAGATGATGATAAAGAGTACGGCTACCGGTTTGGCATATTCCAAGCCGTAGGAATTGAACCGATCAAAAATGAGCACCGGCGTAGTCATGGGATGGTACGCCACGATTACGACAGCCCCAAATTCGCTCATCCCCCTGGCAAACATCAGCACCAACCCCGTTATGACGGAAGGCTTGGCCAAGGGCAACGAAATCTGCCGAAATACCCTAAAAGGCGAGGCTCCCAACGACTGCGCCGCCTGCTCCAACCGCAAAGGAACGGCTTGAAAACCGTCTCGGGCTGCATTGATAAGGAAAGGTACACTGACAAACGCCATGGCTACCCCTATGGCAAACGGACTCCCCACCAGGTTGAGTCCCAGCGCCTCGGCCAATTTTCCCAACGCTGAATCCCGGGCAATAAAGCCCAAAACAGCAATACCGGCTGCCGAATGCGGCAACACAATGGGCAAGTCTATCAAGCCTTGGAGGAACGCCTTCCCTCTGAACTCTTTTCTGGCCATCAAGTAGGCCAGCGGAAGGGCAAAAAAAGCAGCCAACACGGTAAAAAGGGCAGACACACCCAGCGTCAGCGCTATACTTCCTTTCACCTGAGTATCTTTTGCCGTCTCGAACAAATTGGGAAGCGACGTAGAAAAGAACAACCCCAGCAACGGAGCTACTATAAAGAGCAACATGAGCCCGGACAAGAATAAAAAAACAAGGCGTAAGGCAGAATAATTTTGGCTGAACCGCATGGCTTTACATTTCAAAGCAAAGATAAGAAAAACCATGTATCTTTGTTGTATGATTGATTTTCACACAGCTTTACAAACCGTACTGGACCATGCCAAACGTACCGGTACGGAACACATACTTGTTGAAGACGCGAACAACCGCGTGCTAGGAGCAGATGTGGCTACCCGTATTGACATACCGCCCTTTTTCCGTTCGGCTATGGACGGATACGCTTGCCGCAAAACAGATACGGAAAAGGGAATGAAGGTGTTGGAAGTGCTGGCAGCCGGAGACGTTCCCAAATACGCCATAACTCCGGGAACGTGCAGCAAAATCATGACGGGCGCTATGGTACCGGAAGGAGCCGATGCCGTCATGATTGTAGAAAACGCCACCGAACGCGACGGTCTGGTATTCGGACCGCCTCCGGCTACAAACAACATCATTATCCAAGGAGAAGACCTACGGGCGGGCGATACCTTGTTGCCATCCGGTACGCTACTTCAACCACACCATTTGTCGTTGTTGGCTTCGTGCGGTATTACGGAAGTACCCGTAAGCAGGAAAATACCAATTGGCATCCTCTCTACAGGTGATGAACTCATAGAACCTGGCAACCCCGTCACAAAAGGCAAAATATACAACAGCAATTCCCTACAACTAATGGCCATGGTAGCCCGTATGGGCGGTATACCCACCTATTACGGCATTGCCCCGGACACTCCGGAGGAAACGCATCGTTTCATAAAAAAAGCCATGGATGAAAACCAAGTAGTCATCCTTACAGGAGGTGTGTCGGAAGGCGATTACGATTGCGTTCCTTCCGTTCTGCAAGAACTGGGCTTTGAAATTTTATTTGACCGCGTGCGCATCCAACCCGGCAAACCCACTACCTTTGCCGTGTCACATACTACCGGAAAATACGTATTCGGATTGCCCGGGAACCCCGTTTCTTCCTACGTGCAATGCATGCTTTTGGTATATCCCTTCCTGGCTGCTCTGCAAGGCGCCGCGTGGGAACCGCTGACTACACAATTGCCGCTGAAAGGTTCTTACAAAAGACGCAGAAGCGTTCGGATGGCACACATTCCCATACAAGTGCACCACGACGGGACGTGCTCCGTCGTTCCCTATAACGGATCTGCCCACCAAGCGGCGTTATCGACTGCACACGGCTTGGCCAGAATTCCCGTAGGGATAGATACCCTACAAGATGGCGATCCCGTGGAAGTGCTTCTTTTCTATTCATGATGTTATGAAAGACACGTTTGGAAGAACCATAGATTATTTGCGTATCTCTGTTACGGACAGATGCAATTTGCGGTGCGTGTACTGCATGCCCCGGGAAGGCGTCCCTTTTATCCCGCATGGGCAAATGCTTACGTACGAAGATATTGTGTCTTTCACCCGTTTTGCCGTAAGCCGAGGCATCCGGAAAGTGCGACTGACGGGCGGAGAACCTTTGGTCCGCAAGGGCATTGCCGATTTGGTACGTTCCCTGGCCGTCCTTCCCGGCATTCAAGACCTGGGCATGACCACAAACGGCCTCTTACTGGAAGAGATGGCCGCCCCACTGAAAGAAGCCGGGTTGCACCGACTGAACGTCAGCCTGGACACCCTTGATCCGCAACGATACGAACGCCTTACGCGCGGCGGGTCTTTGAAAAAAGTGCTCCAAGGCATCCAAGCCGCAAAAAAGGCAGGTTTTGGCACGGCAGACGCTCCCCTCAAATTGAACTGCGTAAAGATGCCGGATACAACACAAGCCCAATTGGACCGACTGCGCGACTTTGCTCGTCAAGAGGGATTGGAATTGCGTTTGATCCATCTTATGGACCTGGAAGAAGGCACGTTCTCCAAAGTGGAAGGAGGCGAAGGAGGCCATTGTGCACAATGCAATCGCCTGAGGCTCACCTCTACAGGCATTCTCAAACCTTGCCTGTTCAACAACTTGGGATACGACATACGGCAATTGGGCTACGAAAAAGCCCTGGAAGCCGCTTTGAAAAACAAACCCCTAGCGGGAACACACAATACAATGGACTCTTTTAGTTATATGGGAGGATAAACACATGAAAAAAACGTTGAGCCATGTAAAAGAAGGCCAAGCACATATGGTAGATGTATCGGCTAAAAACGATACCCTGCGCAAAGCCCGGGCAGAAGGCTTTATTGCCTTACAAAAAAACACGTTGGAATTGATAAAAGGCGATACCATAAAAAAAGGACCTGTCTTGACAACGGCATCACTGGCCGGAATCCAGGCTGCCAAACAATGCAGCCAATTGATTCCCTTGTGCCACAACATACCGCTTACCGGTGTGGACGTTATTTTTGAGTACACTGCCAAAGGTATACAAGCCGTATCTGAAGTAACATGCATAGGTCCCACGGGTGTGGAAATGGAAGCATTGACCGCCGTTGGCGTAGCCCTGTTGACCGTCTACGATATGTGCAAAGCCGTAGACAACACCATGGTCATTTCCGACATACGCCTTGTAGAAAAAACAAAAGAAAAAAGAGATTGATTATGCTAACCATACGTTCTGTCAATATTTCCAAAAAAACAGGTACCGTCAAAACAGCCGTGCCGTCCATAGAACTGGACGCTTGCGGCGTAAAAACAGATGCCCACTCCGGCTCTTGGCATAGGCAGGTAAGCTTGTTGGGAGAAGAAGCATACGATACCATGCAATTGGATCCAAAAGAATTTCCCTTTGGCTCTTTTGCAGAAAACATCACCACCACAGGTACTCCGGCAACAGATGTGCCTGATTTGAAGCATTGCCGGATTGGAGACCGATTCCGCTGTGGAGATGTATTGTTGGAAGTCACCCAAATAGGCAAAAAATGCCACGGCCCGGGCTGCCCCATCCATATCAAAGCAGGCCATTGCGTGATGCCCAAAGAAGGCATCTTTGCTCGCGTACTTTCCGGAGGCACCTTACAAGCGGGAGACAAATTGGAGTACGAATCCAAAACATACCAAATTCATATCATTACGTTGAGCAATCGGGCCTATGAAGGCATCTATGAGGACCGCAGCGGACCGGAACTGGAACGCTTGGTAACAAGCTTTTGCGAGCAACATCAATGGCCCGTAGCCGTTACCCGTACCGTATTGCCGGACGATCCAAAACGGTTAGAAAAACTGCTGAAAGAAGCCATTACAAATGAAGTGGATATGGTTTTCACCACGGGAGGTACCGGTCTGGGACCTTCCGATATCACAGCGGGCGTAGTAAAACCCTTATTGGACAGGGAAATCCCGGGCCTTATGGAATACATCCGCATCACGTACGGCAAAGACAATCCCAAGGCTTTACTAAGTCATTCGTTGGCCGGTGTAGCCGGGAAAACTCTTATTTTTACCCTTCCCGGCAGCGTGCGAGCCGTAGGTGAGTATTTCTCGGAGATTTCTCGCTCTCTTACACATATGGTCTATATGGTAATGGAGTTGGATGTGCATTAGTAATAAATATTCCTTTATCTTTGTAAGATATCACAAAAATATCAAATAATACCGACTATGAAAAAATCTGTTTATCTCATTGTTTCTATACTGGGTATTGCTTTTTTAGCCTCTTGCGCTACAAAAGAATACACGGTAAAAGCCACTTTTCCTCAAGAAATTTTTGACGGAGAATGGGTATATATCAAAGCCACACACGATGGCAGTGTTCTGGACAGTGCCCTCATTGAGCACGGCACAGCACTCTTTACCGGTACCATCAAAGAACCCACATTGTGCTTAATCCAAAGCGGACGCAGCCGAGGACAACTCATCTTGGAAGGAGGCAACATTTCCATTGAACTGGGAGAACCCGGACAATCTGCCTATGGTGAAGGTACACAACTGAATAAAGAACTCAGCTTTCTTATTGAAACACACAACGACCTGATGAATGAAATCATGGGTTACCAAGGCGGTGATACGGAAGGGTATTTCCGTACGGTATGGACTCCTAAGTTTACAGAAGAAATAGGAGCCATTTTTAACGCCAACAAAAACAACGACGTAGGAACTTTGGCACTGATGCATTTGAACAACTACGGAGCTCCCGATATGCTGGACGAATTCTTTGACAAAGCCGGCAAAGTCGTTACCTCACGCGGACCCATCCAAAAAATCCTTCAACAACGTGCTGCTTTGAAAGAAACAGCAGAAGGCATGCTATTCACGGACTTCACCATTGAAGACTCCGATGGAGAAACAGTATCTTTCTCTGACTACATTGGTCAAGGAAAATACGTATTGGTAGATTTTTGGGCAGGCTGGTGCGGACCCTGCAAAAGGGAAATCCCCCACATTAGAGAAGTATACGACAAACACAACGGAGAAAACTTCACCGTATTGGGTGTAGCCGTATGGGAAGAACCCGATGCCACCAAGCAAGCTATTGAAGAATTAGACGTAGTGTGGCCCTCCATTATCAACGCTCAAAGCATTCCCACAGATATCTACGGAATCAAAGGCATTCCGCACATCATCCTCTTTGCTCCCGACGGAACCATTGTAGCTCGTGGCTTACGTGGTGATGCCATGAAAGAAAAAATTGACGAAATCCTTGCTGAAGAAGAGATTCTTCCTGAAGACGAATAATGAAAATTCCTTATACCATAACAAGCACGGTGGCTCTTTTGGCCGCCGTGTTGTTTCTAAGCAGCAGCCGTCCCGTTGTACAAGACCCCGACCTGAGAAACCTCCAAGAAGTCATAACAACACTTACGCACCCACAGTTTGAAGGCCGTAAGGCAGGAAGTGTTCACGACTCTGTCCTTGCCGTTTACCTGGCAGATATCCTATCGGATTACGGTTTTGAGCCTTTCTTTGAGGAAGGAGCCTTGCATAAGTTTCGTTTCCGGAATATGGACTCCTGGAACGTGATTATGGTGTACAAAGGAGAAGAAACAGACGGCACCCTTATGCTGGGCGCCCATTACGACCATCTGGGCATGGGTGGACGCGGTTCCGGCAGCTTAAGAGCCGATACCGTAGCCATCCATCCGGGAGCCGATGACAACGCATCCGGTGTGGCAGCCGCCATAGAAACGGCACGTCTGCTCAGCGATCGGGCCCGTGAAAACCCCTTGAAAAAAGACATCGTCTTTGCTGCCTTCGGTGCCGAAGAAGTGGGAACCATCGGCTCCGGTTTTCTGGCAGACACCTTAAAAAAAATAGGACGACTCCCCTCTTTGATGATCAATCTGGACATGGTGGGAAGGCTAAAAGACAGTGTTTTGCAAGTGAGCGGTACCGGCACTTTTGAAGGAGCCGATTCCCTGATTCGTTCCCATTTGGACAACGCTACTCCATTCATCTTGAAGACATCGGCAGACGGCCACGGTCCCTCCGACCACAGCCGCTTTTACCGGGAAGAAGTACCCGTGCTCTTCATTACCACAGGACCGCACACAGACTACCATACGCCGTTTGACACGCCCGATAAAATCAATTACGAAGGATTGGCCCACATTGTCCGTTATACCACAACAATAGCCGGAGCCGTTGCTTTTGACGGTTTTGAACCCGTCTATGCAGAAGCTTACCAAACAGAACCCCGCAGAGAACAAGTAGCCTTTAAAGTGAGCCTGGGTGTCATCCCCGACTTTATCCACGAAGGAGAAGGCCTCTGCGCCGGCACCGTCATCAAAGGCCGTCCCGGTCACAAAGCCGGCATGGAAAACGGCGACATTGTCCTCCAAATCAACGACAAGCCTATTCCAAACATAGACGTTTATATGGAAGCCCTGGGTGAACTATCGCCCGGCGAAATTATCTGGGTAACCGTAAAACGCAAAGACAGAATCCTGGAATTGGAAGTACAGCTCTAAAAGCCCCGCCTGCCTTCCTATAAGATTATGGTATTTAAAAAAAATACCGTACTTTTGCAGCCCTTAAGGATACACCATGACAACGGTCCGGTAGCTCAGTTGGATAGAGCAACAGCCTTCTAAGCTGTGGGTCAGGGGTTCGAATCCCTTCCGGATCACAAACACAAAAAATAGCCTGACAGTGTCAGGCGTTTTTTTTGTCCTGAGCTAGTAGGAAAGCTTGCTTTCATACGAAACGAAGGACAAAAAGCAGCTTACGCACAGCGTAAGCGTGTTTTTTGTGTTTGTTAGATGCCCCGCGGCAGCGAAAGGGATGTGCGTAGCAAATCCCGCGGCAGCGGCGCACCCAGATTTGGCGCACCCAGATCAGAGATGGCGCACCAGATGACGCACCAAAGATGGCGCACCACGCACCCCCATCGTCACCCACGTGGCCAGAACAAACGGAAAGGTAAGCTGTGGCAAACCCCATGCAAAGAAAAGAAAGGTTACACCCAACGATACGGCTACCGATACCAATACCCACAACGCATCTTGCCATTGCTTGCCGGAAAACACAATCGCACAAAGTACGGCATTGAAACCGTACAGTCCCGCAACAACAGCATCTACAGGAGCTCCCAAAAAATAGGCTGCGGCACTAGATACAATGGCAGCTGCAAATCCATACACGGCTGCAACAGGTGCACTCACCAATACCCCTGCTAAGAATAAAAAACCGGATAACGCTTTGTCCTGAAAAATGACTTGACCAAAACTTGTAAAAGGGATGAGCAACCAGTCAGAAATGGCAAAGACCGGGTTGGTTGTATCGCCTACCGGAAGCCACATATCCTTCCCCACCAGCGCTAGCAACACCCACGTCACAGCCACAAACGGGAAAGTAAAAGCCGGAAAGGATCTTTTTATGAAAACATGTTGCAACAACGTTGCGGCTGCAGAACCTATGACCACAAGGACCCACGACATCCATACCGGCTTAAAGAAAAGCATAACAGCTACTCCAACCAATACGGCACTAAAACCATAAAGTCCTTTCTGCAAGTTGTCTTTATCAAGCCTGAAGATCCAAGCGGTTAAAAAGCTGGACAGGAGAGCCAACAAGGCGGACAACCCCATAATGACAGAGCCCCAAAAAATACCTGACAGAAAAAGCATACCGGTCAACGCATGGTCTTGAAGCATGACTTGTCCCACGCCTTTCAGGCCGGCTTTGAGATATTGAAACATTCGATTATACACTCAGTTGTACGATACTTTCAGCAAATCTAGCTACTTTTATCCTCATGAGGCACACCATATACTTTTTATTAAACGGGGAAACTGTAACTATCGACTTTACAAAAGAACAGGGACTCTATCCCCAAATGCCTGTTTTGCAGTACCTCAGAAACCACACAAGACTTACCGGCACCAAACAAAGCTGTGGCACAGGCGATTGCGGGTCCTGTATGGTAGCTTTAGCGCAAAAGGACAGAAACGGCTCTACACAATTGTATGCGGTCAATGCATGCTTGATTCTATTGGGCATGTTGGACGGGAAACACCTGATTACTATTGAAGGCATTAGCCATCACGAAGGAAAGCATCTCGTACAGGAGGCCCTCTCAAACGCTTCTTCAGGTATCATTATGGCTGCCTATGTAGCTTATGAAAACGGTGTGCCGTTTACTAAACAAACCATAGAAACCATACTTTCCGGAAACATCTGTCCCAATGGAAGCTATATTTATATCAGGAAAGCCCTGTTGCTACTGGAAGAAAAAAGAACAACAGCACAGAAAATCCATTTGGCGTTGCCGCCTGAAAATCCGACGGTATTTTTCTACAAAGGCCCTATGGGAAATTACATCAAACCCCGGACCTTGGAACAATTGCTGACCTATAAAAATACTTATCCTACGTACCATACCGTGAGCGGATCCAGTGGTTTCAGTGTCTACCAGGCACTGGAACACCCGGAGAGCAAACCGGTCATAGACATCTCGGACACTTTGGAGCTCAAGCGTATAGAAGAAACAGACGCATATGTGATTTTTGGCGCCGGAGTGACTGTGGAAGCATTCCGGGAAACGCTCGTACGCCATTACCCCGGTGCACAGGAATACTTGCTTTCTTTTGGTTCGTTACCTGTCAGAAACAGGGCGTCCCTGGCGGGCAACCTGGCCAATGCTTCTTCCGTGGGGGATATCATGCCGTTGCTGCTGGCCCTAGACGCAGAGTTGGAGCTCGTGAGCTTGGGCAAAAAACGCAACATACCCGGTGCCGATTTCAACAGCGGCTACCATACCCATATTCTGGGCCGAGACGAGCTTATTGCTGCCGTACGTATCCCTCGGCCCTCGGCAACCCGAAAGCTGTTTGCACACAAACAGGCAAAAAGGAGCAGTATGGACGTCTCTACCCTTACCTGCTGCATGGCGTTTGATGTCATAGACAATACCCTATACCGTGTTACCACAGGCTTTGGAGGTATGGCACCCACCCCGGTCCGCTCGGCCCGTTTGGAAGTCTTCCTGGAAGGCAGACCGTTTGCAGAAGACACGTTCCGTCAAGCAGCGGATCTGGTGCCGGAACTGTTTTCCACCATCAGCGACGT